>NZ_JAGXKC010000008.1:0-109719 GCF_019091045.1 Stenotrophomonas sp. GbtcB23
GATCGGGCGCCCGGGCGCTTGCTGCGGTGTCCGCAAGTGCTGCATGACATCCGCGTACCCCACTGCGTCGGATACGATCATCAGATCGATATCGCTTCGTGCAGTGTCGCTCTGCTTGGCGACGGAACCGTATACGAAAGCAACGAGGATGTCGTCTGCGATGGGAAGCAACGCGTCTATAAGTGGACCAGCCAATCCGACGGTCTTGCGGATCATCGAGACGAGCTCGTGGTAGATGGGCGCGTCAGGGTTGGCCTGATAGCGCTTCTGATTTCCCGAGCGACGGACGGTCAGCAGACCTGCAGCGGTGAGCTTTGCGAGTTCACGCTGGACGGCGCCGGAGCCACCTCCGGTAGCTGTAATCAGTTCCGAGACGGCAAAGTCCCGATTGGGTTGACCGAAAATCAAGCCCAGGATTCGTTGCTGGGTTTGGGTGAAAAGGGCATCGGCCAAGCCGGAGCGTGGCGGTGGAGCTGTGACGGAGGTGGCCTTGTTACCCATATTGGGCATATTAATGCCCAATATGGGTATGTTCAAGTGCGCCAAGTAAAACGCAGAAGCCCCGCTTTCGCGGGGCTTCTGGTTGCCAGGCAGGGCCTGGCACTACGCCGGATGATGTCTGGCGTGGCCGGGCGCCTGGATCAGGCGAACGGGTCCTGCAGGACCATGGTGTGGTCGCGGTCCGGGCCGGTGGAGACGATGCTGATCGGGCAACCGGCCAGCTCTTCCAGGGCACGCAGGTAGGCACGCGCGGCCGCGGGCAGCTTGTCCCACTCGGTGATGCCGTGGGTGTTCTCGTTCCAGCCCGGGAATTCCAGGTACACCGGGGTGCACTCTTCCCAGCCCTGCGCGTCCAGCGGTGCGTATTCGGTGCGCTTGCCACGGTATTCGTAGGCAATGCAGACCTTCAGCTTTTCCATGCCGTCCAGCACGTCCAGCTTGGTGATGCACAGGCCGCTGATGCCGTTGATGGCCACGGCGCGCTTGAGCGCGACGATGTCCATCCAGCCGCAACGACGCGGACGGCCGGTCGAGGCGCCGTATTCGGCACCGCGGTCGCGGATGCCCTGGCCGATCTCGTCGTCCAGCTCGGTCGGGAACGGACCGCCGCCGACGCGGGTGGCATACGCCTTGGCAATGCCCAGCACGTAGTCGATCGCATCGGCGCCGACGCCGGCACCGGCCAGCGCACCGCCCACGGTGGTGTTGGAGCTGGTGACGTACGGGTAGGTGCCGTGGTCGATGTCCAGCAGCGCGCCCTGCGCACCTTCAAACAGCACGCGCTTACCCTGCTTGCGCAGGTCGTGCAGGATGCCGGCCACGTCGGACTTCATCGGCTGGACGTACTCGCCGAAGGCCAGTGCTTCGTCATAGGTCTTCTGGAAGTCGACCGCGTCGGTCTTGAGGTAATTGGTCAGCACGAAGTTGTGGTAATCCAGCGCGGTGCGCAGGAGTTCTTCGAGCTGGGCCGGGTAATGCAGGTCGGCGATGCGGATGCCGCGACGCGCCACCTTGTCTTCATAGGCCGGGCCGATGCCACGGCCGGTGGTGCCGATCGCCTTGCCGCCGGCGGCGCGTTCGCGCGCCTGGTCCAGGGCGATGTGGTACGGCATGATCAGCGGCGCGGCCGGGGAGATCTTCAGGCGCGAACGCACTTCCACGCCGGAGGTTTCCAGCTCGGCGATTTCCTTCTGCAGCGCGGCCGGCGAAATCACCACGCCGTTGCCGATCAGGCACAGCGCGTCTTCACGCAGGATGCCCGACGGGATCAGGTGCAGTACGGTCTTCTTGCCATTGATGACAAGGGTGTGGCCGGCATTGTGGCCGCCCTGGAAACGCACTACGGCACCGATTTCCTCGGTGAGCAGATCGACGATCTTGCCCTTGCCTTCATCGCCCCACTGGGCACCAAGCACTACGACAGACTGACCCATGACGGGCTCCTCGAATTGTTGCGGCCATCGGGGCCGCGGACGGGTAAACCGTAGCAGGGCCGGCCGGCGCGGAAGTGACGGCTCCAATCGGGGAGCGGTCGGCGCAGGCAGGCCCAGACACGGAAAAAGCCGAACGGGGAGACCCGTCCGGCTTTTGTGCATTATCCGGGTTTCCGGGGTCGACCGCCACCCCGAAGGGGGGCGGATTCAACCGACGGTCAGCGGTCGTTCTTCATGTACTGCAGGAACGGGTCGTTCTTGTCCAGCACGATCACCCCGTTGCCGTCGGTCATGGAGTTCCGGTACGCCTCCAGGCTGCGGTAGAACGAGAAGAACGACGGATCGGCCGAGCCGGCCTGGCCGTAGATCCGGGCCGCTTCGGCGTCGCCGGCACCACGCAGGCGCTGGGCGTCGCGCTCGGCTTCGGCCACGATCACGGTGCTTTCGCGGTCGGCCTGGGCACGGATGGTGAGCGACTGCTCTTCACCCTCGGCCCGCAGCTTGGCCGCTTCCTGCTTGCGCTGGGCGCGCATGCGCTCGTAGACGTCATTGATCACCTGGCTGTCGGTCGGCAGGTCGATCTGCTTGATGCGCAGGTCGATGATCTGCATGCCCAGGCCCTTGACTGCCTCGTTGATGCCGGTCAGCTGGCCGGCAATCAATTCGCTGCGGTCGCCGGAGACCAGCTGCTGCAACGAACGCGAGTTGATCTGGTTGCGCAGCGAGTCGGTGATGATCGGCGCCAGGCGGGCATCGGCCACGCTGGCATCGCCGCCGGTGGCGCGGTAGTAGGCGCGCACGTCGGAGATGTAGCCAATGGCGAAGAAGTCGACGCTGACGTCCTTCTGCTCGGCGGTGAAGTAACGCGCCGGGGCGGTGGCCAGCACCTGGAAGCGACGGTCGAACACGCGCACCGTTTCCACCAGCGGCAGCTTGAAGTGCAGGCCCGGCTTGATGTCGGCACGGACCACCTTGCCCAGGTTCAGCACCATGGCGGTCTGGTCCTCACGGACCACGAACACCGAACCCAGCAGGCCCAGCAGGACAGCAACGGCCAGGCCAATCCAAAGCGGACTCTTCATCGGATGGCTCCTTCGCTACCGGTCGGTCGGGTGGTCGGGCGCGTGGTCGGGCGCTCGGCGTTGCGCACGCCGTCAACCGGAGTGCTGGCCGGCAGCGACGGCATCATCACTTCCGGGGTCACCAGCGGGGTGCCACTGGTGCCGGCGGCAGCGCCGGCACGGTTGTCGGGCATGGGCACGTAGATCAGCTGGCGGCCATCGCCGCCGATGACCTTGCGGTTCTCGGCCAGCACCTTCTCGACGGTTTCCAGCCACAGGCGCTTGCGGGTGACTTCCGGGGCGTCCTTGTACTGGGCCTGCAGCAGGCTGAAGCGCTCGGCGTCACCCTGCGCGCGGGCCACCACGGCCTGCTTGAAGCCTTCGGCGGTGGTGCGGGCGCGCGAGGCCTGGCCACGGGCTTCGGGCACGACCTTGGCCGCGTAGGCCTGGGCTTCGTTGATCAGGCGTTCCTTGACCTGCTGGGCACCGTTGACCTCGTCGAAGGCCGGCTTGACCTCTTCCGGCGGACGGGCATCGGGCAGGGTGAGCCCGGTCACGACCAGACCGGTACGGTAGGCCTTGAGCGCGGCCTGCAGGCGTTCCTGCGCGACCACGGCCAGCGGGCCACGGTTGTTGAGGACGGCGTTGAGGTCGGCACGGCCGACCTGCTCGCGCACCGCGCTCTGCGCGGACTGCTCCAGCACCTGGTCGGCCGACACCGAGCCGAACAGGTACAGGCGCGGATCGTCGATGCGGTACTGCACGTTGAGCGACACGCGCACGATGTTCTCGTCGCGGGTCAGCACCGGCACTTCGCTGCTGAAGGTTTTGATCTGGGTCGCGTTGACCTTGGTCACCGACTCGATCGGCCAGGGCAGCTTGAAGTTCGGGCCGGGCTGCAGGATGCGCGAGAACTGGCCGAAGCGCAGCACCACGCCGCGTTGCTGTTCGCCGATCAGCTGGAAGCTGGAGAACAACAGCAGCAGGACCACCGCCACCGCCACCCAACGCAGGATGCCGCCATCGAACAGGTCCTTGAGCGGTCCGGGCAACCCGCCCCAACCACCACCACCGCCGCCACCGCGCGGACCAAACGGCCCTCGTCGATTCTCGTCGGAACCCTGTCCGCCCTTGTTGCCGCCGGGTGTATTCCAGGCCATGCACGCTCCATCAGTAAAGGTTGCCTGCGGGCCAGTCCCGCACCGTCAACCGTTCAATCCTGTCCGATTCTACTAGATGGGGCTGACCGACAGGATTGGAAGGGGCAACCCGGCGCAGGGCGCGATTCATCACGGTAAGGTGGAGCCCCCCATTCTGCAGGCCCCCCCCATGGCGATCCCCGAGCGGTTCACCGCCTTCCGCATCCACCAGGACGAGCAGGGCCACCACAGCGGCCTGGAGCCGATCGGCCTGGCCCAGCTCAACCCGGGCGAGGTGGTGGTGCGCGCCGACTGGTCGTCGGTGAACTACAAGGATGCCCTGGCCGGCACCGGCAAGGGGCGCATCCTGCGCCGCTTCCCGCTGGTGGGCGGGATCGACGTGGCCGGCACGGTGGTGGCCTCGACCGACCCGGCCTGGCGCGAGGGCGATGCGGTGCTGGCCACCGGCTGCGGGCTCAGCGAGACCCGCGATGGCGGTTACAGCCAGTATGTCCGGCTGGCGTCCAGCGCGGTCATCGCACGCCCCGCCGGCCTGGGCGCGCGCGAAGCAATGGTGATCGGCACCGCCGGTTTCACCGCGGCGCTGGCTCTGCTCCGGATGCTCGACAACCGGCTCACCCCGGCCCACGGCCCGCTGGCGGTGACCGGTGCGACCGGCGGGGTCGGTTCGCTCGCGGTGGATATCTTCAGCCGGGCCGGGTTCGAGGTGCACGCGATCAGCGGCAAGGCCGATCAGGCCGATTACCTGCGGGGGCTGGGCGCGCGCGAGGTGCTGCCGCGCGACAGCCTGGCCACGGACAAGCCGATGGCGTCCGCCCGCTTCGGGGGTGGCCTGGACAATGCCGGCGGGCCGATGCTGGCCGGCCTGCTGGCCCAGACCGTGCCCTACGGCAGCGTGGTCAGCGCGGGCCTGGCCGCCAGTCCGGCGCTGGACATGACGGTGATGCCCTTCATCATCCGCGGCGTGTCGCTGCTGGGCGTGTCGTCGTCTTCGGCCCCGCGTGCGCTGCGCGAGCTGGTCTGGGAGCGACTGGGCGGCGACTGGAAGCCGCGCCACCTGGACGCGATCTGCACTGGCGAGATCGCCTTGGACGCATTGCCGGCCGCGTTCGAGCGGATGCTGGCCGGCGGCGCGCTGGGCCGCACCGTGGTGCGGATCGACTGAGCGTTGCAGCTGGGCGACGGACGGCGCGGCGGACGCTTCTCTCTGACACGGGCGCGGCCCTACACTGCGGGCATCACTTGGGGAACAACATGGCACGCATTCTGATCGTCGACGATTCACAGTTGCAGCAGGTCGCAATCAAACGCATCGTCGAGAAGCTGGGGCACGAGACGTTGACCGCCGTGGATGGCGCCGACGGGGTGGAAGTGGCCAAGGCCGAGCTGCCCGACCTGGTCCTGATGGATGTGGTGATGCCCAACCTCAACGGGTTCCAGGCCACCCGCACCCTTGCGCGCGATGCCACCACCAAGCACATTCCCGTGATCCTGGTGACCACCAAGGACCAGGACACCGACCGCATGTGGGGCATGCGCCAGGGTGCCAAGGCCTACATCACCAAGCCGTTCTCCGAAGACGAGCTGTCCGAAGTGCTGGAACGGGTCTTCAGCGGGCAGCAGCCGCCTTCGGCATGATGTGAGTGCGTACCGACCAACGGTCGGTACCTACCCGTTGTGGATACCGACCGCTGGTCGGTACGCCGGCTAGATCTTTTCGCCGAACGCCTTGGCCAGCGCCTTGTAGGCCTTCTTCTGCGCCTCATCGGTCGGCACCGGGGCGATGATCTCGATTTCCACGATCTGGTCGCCGTCCGGGTTGCCCGGCAGGCCGCGGCCACGCAGGCGCAACTTGCGCCCGGCATCCGAGCCGGCCGGCACCTTGAGCTCGACCGCACCGCCCAGCGTGGGGACGCTGATCGACGTGCCCAGCGCGGCCTGCCACGGGGTGACATCCAGCGTGTACAGGATGTTGCGGCCGTCGACCTCGAACTGCGGATGCGCGGCGTATTCCACTTCCAGCAGCAGGTTGCCGCCGTTGGTGCCCTGCCCGGTCAGCCGGATCACCTGGCCCGGACGGATGCCCTTGGGCACGCGCACGTCCAGCTGCTTGCCGTTGACGGTAATGCGCAGACTGTCACCGCCGTAGGCCGCTTCCAGCGGTACCGACAGCTTGGCGCGGGTGTCGCGGACCGGCTGCGGGCCGGCGCCGGCGCCGCCAAAGCCACTGGCGCGGCCAGCCCCGCCGCCGCCGCGCTGGCGGGCGAACAGGCTTTCGAAGAAGTCGCTGAAGCCACCGCCACCGGCGCCGCCGCCGAACACTTCCTCGAAATCGAAGCCCTGGGCGCCGCCATAGTTCGGCGGGGCATGGAACTCCTCGCCCGGCCGGTAGCCCTGGGCCTTGAGCTGGTCATAGGCCGCGCGCTTCTGCGGATCGCGCAGCGCCTCATAGGCCTCGTTGACCGCCTTGAACTTCTCTTCCGCGCCGGTTTCCTTGCTCACGTCCGGGTGGTACTTGCGCGCCAGCCGGCGGTAGGCGGTCTTGATTTCGGCATCGCCCGCGCTGGGTTCCACACCCAGCGTGGCGTAGTAATCCTTGAATTCCATCCATACACCTCGAATAAGTTCGGCCGCCCGCGCCGGCGGGGGCCATGCCGGCAATTCTAGCGGCTGGCCGCCCCGCTGCCGTGATCGAACGAATGATCCTGCGCAATGCAGTCGCCACGGGCGTCGGCTACGGTCGATATGGGAATGAACAGGCTTGTTTCAACGTTTTGACGCCGCCCTCCCACGCCCCTCACTACCCTGCCCTTGACCCAGGAGCTCCCATGACCATCCACGTTGGCGACCGCATTCCCGAAGTCACCCTCAAGCGCATCCGCGAGGGCATGGAGACGCTGGACACCCATGCCCTGTTCGATGGCCGCAAGGCGGTGCTGTTCGCGGTGCCCGGCGCGTTTACCCCGACCTGCTCGGCCCGCCACCTGCCCGGTTATGTCGAGCATTTCGCCGATTTCCGCCACCGCGGCATCGACGTGTTCTGCATGGCGGTCAACGACCCGTTCGTGATGAAGGCCTGGGGCGAAAGCCAGCAGGTCCCCGACGGGCTGCAGCTGCTGTCCGATGGCAACGGCGATTTCACCCGCGCGCTCGGCCTGGAACTGGATGCCAGCAGTTCCGGCATGGGCATGCGCTCGCGCCGCTTCGCGCTGTACGTGGAAGACGGCGTGGTCCGCAACACCTTCATCGAAGAGCCCGGCAAGTTCGAGGTCTCTTCGGCGCAGTACGTGCTGGAGCACCTGCCCAGCTGATCCCCCTCCCGCAACAAAGGAACCCGGCCAGCCATGTCAAAGCCAGCCAAGCAGCACCCGAAACCCTCCTCCAACGACAGCACGCCCCAGCCCGCCAGCCGTCCGCCGGGCATCAGCGACACGGCCACCCTGCGCGCCAAGGCCCGCAAGGACATCGAAGATGGCGCCATTACCGACAGCTACACCGCCGACCGCGAAGCGGTGATCAAGCTGCTCAACGATGCGCTTGCCACCGAATACGTGTGCGTGCTGCGCTACTACCGCCATTACTTCATGGCCAAGGGCATGCTGGCCGATGCGGTCAAGGGCGAATTCCTCGAGCACGCGCAGCAGGAACAGGCGCATGCCGGCAAGCTGGCCGAGCGCATCGTGCAGCTGGGCGGCGAACCCGACCTCAACCCCGACACGCTGACCCGACGCTCCCATGCCGAGTACAAGGAAGGCAAGGACCTTCGCGACATGGTCCGCGAGAACCTGATCGCCGAACGCATCGCCATCGACAGCTATCGGGAAATGATCAACTTCGTGGGCGACAAGGACACCACCACCAAGCGGATCCTCGAGGAAATCCTGGCGCAGGAAGAAGAACACGCCGATGAGTTCGCGGACCTGCTCGAGGGTTGGATCGGCGAATGATCGCCGTACCGACCAACGGTCGGTACCTACCAGATACGCATGCATGATCGGTAGGTGCCGACCGTTGGTCGGTACCGTGCAATGAATCGGCAATGCGTCGGCCATGGCACGGTGGTAAGGTCGCCCACGTCCTCCTTGCATGGAATGCATCGTGACCATTGCCCGCCGTTCTGCCCCGCTTGTGCTTGCCCTGCTGGCTTCTGCCGGGGCCTTCGCGCAGCCCGCCCCCGCGGCGGGCGAGCGCTCGCCGCCTTCCCCGCACTGCCTGGATGCACGCGGTGTGCGCCAGGTCGAGCAGGCCACCCCTGCGGCCATCGCCGTGCTGGGCGCCAATGGCCAGCCCTATCGGCTGGAGTTCACCGATGCCTGCCCCGGAGTTAACGAGGCCGAACAGGTCCGGCTGGACGCACCCGATGGCTGGGCCTGTGGCAGTGCCGGTGAGCGCCTGGTGGTCGACGGCCGCACCTGCGCGGTGGCGGCGGTCGGGCTGATGGACAACCGCAGCTTCGCCGAAGCCGCCCGCGAGAGCAGCCGCCAGTACGCGGCGACCCTGCCGACAGTCAATGTGACGGCCAGATCAGCGCGCAGCAGCCGGGCCCAGGCCTTCCAGGGTTCGCCCGAGTTCTGCTTCGCCACCCGCAACGTGCGCGGCTGGAGCGAAGATCCCAAGGGCGTGGTGGTGGAAACCAATCCGAACAAGAACGGCGGTCATCGCTACTACCACCTGGAGCTGGGCAGCAGCTGCAGCATCCTGGAGGGCGCCACCGCCGTGGACTTCCAGTCCGGTTTCCAGAACGGGTTGATCTGCGGCAACCCGGGCGACCGCATCGTCATGGCCGACAATGGCCTGGTCAACGACGGCGAGGGCGGCGATCAACGCGCCCACACCCCACGCTTCGCCCGCCCCGGCTGTTCGGTATTGGCCGTCTACCCCCGGGAATGACGGTTACCGGAGGATCCGGAACCGCACCTGGGTCCAGGCACCATCGGCGGCGAGCGCGGTGAGGGTGTGCTCGCCGGCTTCGTCGAAATCCCGCTGGAAGCTGCGCGCGCCTTCGCTGCGCGCGATCCAGCGGTCATCCAGCAACCAGTCCACCGCGTGCTCACTGCCCAGCGCACGCAGCTGCAGGCGCACACCGTGTTCGGCATTGGGAGCGCGTGCGAGCGTTGCGCGGTCGTTGAGGCCCTCGATATGCAGGCTGCCCGCACTGCTGCGGCCATCATCGCGGCAATCCGGCGACAGCGCCGGCAGCTGCGCGGCCTGGCGCTGGGCCAGTGGCAGCCACGGCGACACCAGCGCCGGCCACCGCGCTATTTCACGGCGCTGGGCCTCGTGCGGTTCGCTGCATTCCGGTGACAGCCGCAGGCCGGTGCGTGCGTCCACGTCGAAGGCCTGTCGCCCTGCCTGCCACAGCCGCGCATCGCGTTCGGCGAACGTGGGCGGTACCACATCATCGAGCAGGTAGGCCTGCAGGCGTCGCTGACACAGTGCCGGCGGCGTGGCCTCGGCGCGCTCGCCGGTCGGCCAGCATACCTCGGCCTGGGTGACGTTGGCGGGCAGTGGCGCGGCGGAGGCGTCACCGCGCTGGCGCGGCAGGCTGTCCACCACTTCGAACATCAGCGGCAATGCGGTCACCGCGCCGTACTGGCCCGGCAACGGCGTGCCGTCCGGTCGCCCCACCCACACGCCCACGGTGTAGTGGCGGGTGGTGCCGATCGCCCAGGCATCGCGATAGCCGTAGCTGGTGCCGGTTTTCCAGGCCACGCGCGGGCGCCCGGTCACGTCGAACGTACCGGCGCCATAGCCCGGGCGCGGGTTGGATTCAAGTACTTCGCGGGTGATCCATGCGGCGCCCGGTGACATCAGCCGCCGTTCGATCACGGCATCACCGGGCGTGTAGCGCACGCGGCCGGCGATGCCGTTGCGGTTGAACGCGGCAAACGTGCCAACCAGATCCTCCAGCCGCGCACCGGTGCCGCCCAGGATCAGCGACAGGTTCGGCGCGCTGCCGTGCGGGAAGCGCAGGGTGATGCCGGCATGCGACAGGCGTGCGGCGAAACGTGCCGACCCGACCCGGTCCAGCAGGTCCACCGCCGGTACGTTGAGCGACAACCGCAACGCGGTAGCGGCGCTCACCGGGCCATTGAACGCTGCATCGAAGTTGCCGGGGCGATACCCGGCAAAACTCTGCGGCGCATCCACCATCAGGCTTTCGGAATGGATCAGGCCGTCGTCGATGGCCATGCCATACAGGAACGGCTTGAGCGTGGAGCCCGGCGAACGCCAGGCCTGGACCATGTCCACGTGACCCAGCCGCTGTCTGTCACCGAACGCCACCGACCCGACGTAGGCGCGCGCCTCCAGCGTGCGGTTGTCCACCACCAGCAGGGCCGCCGAGGTGCGTTCGGGCAGCTGCGAGAAATACGACGCCACGCGCTCTTCCAGGGTGCGCTGCAGCCCGCTGTCCAGCGTGCTCTGGATGCGCGCGGCGCGCGGCTGCGCGGCATGCAGGCGCTGTGCCAGCAGCGCCGCATGCAGCGGCGGCTGCAGCGCGCGGGTCACCACCGCTTCGATACGGGCGTCGTCCACTTCCTCGCGTGTCCATACCCCGAGCGCCACCATGCGCTCAAGCACCTTGTCGCGCGCAGCCTGTGCCGCCTCCGGGTGGCGGTCCGGGCGCAGCCGGCTGGGCGACTGCGGCAACACCGCCAGCAGCGCGGCTTCGGCATGCGACAGCTGCGCTGCCGGCTTGCCCAGGTACGCCCAGCTGGCCGCTTCCACGCCTTCGATGGTGCCGCCGTAGGGTGCGCGCTCGAGGTACAACGCCAGGATCTGCGCCTTGTCCAGGTGCAGTTCCAGCTGCACCGCGCGCAGCAGCTGCTTGGCCTTGCCCCACGGGGTGCGCGTGTGCGGGTCGAGGATGCGGGCCACCTGCATGGTGAGGGTGGAGCCACCGGACACGATCCGCCGTTCCAGCAGCCACTGCTTGCCGGCGCGCAGCAGCGCCCAGGGGTTGACCCCGGGGTGCCGCCAGAACCAACGGTCTTCGTAGTTCAGCAGGGCCTGCAGGTACAGCGGCGACACGCTGCTGGCGGAGGCCGGGTAACGCCACACGCCATCGGCGTCGGCAAACGCGCGCAGCGGCGTGCCGTCGCCGGCCACCACCAGCGTGCTGGTATCGCGCTGCCGGGGCAACGGCGGCGGGAACGCCAGGTCCAGCACCAGCAGCAGAGCCAGCAGCGCGGCCGTGCCCCAGCGCAGCACCGGCCACAGCCAGGGACGCCAGCGGTTCCAGTGCAGTCGGGAGCGAAGGGTCGTCATTGCAGTACGGCCGGCATCGCGGGCCCCGGCGTCGGCCGGGGCCCGCCCTGGGTCACGGCTGGACCACCGTCAGCGTGGTCGGGTTGCTGCGCCCCACCCCGCGCAGGTCGGGCCGGTACATGTCCTCGACCAGCGGCGGGGGCACCGTGTAGGTGCCGGGGGTGACCGCACGCACCAGGTAGAACACCTTGGCGGTGCTGCCACGCGAGAGCTTGAGCGCGGCCACGTAGCGGTCGTCGCGGAACTCCTCATGGCGCAGCGTGGCCGCCTCGCCACGGTCTTCCACGCGCAGTCCATCGACCACCACGTCGGCCCACTGCTTGGCATCGCCCAGGTTGAAGTTCTCGATCTCCAGCCCGGCCGGCAGCAGGTCGGTCAGCAGCGCATCGGGCATGTCCACGTTCGGGGTGACGCTGACCCGCACGATCAGTGCTTCGCCTTCCTTCAATGCACGCGGGGTCCACGGCTTGCCGTCGGTGGTGAACCAGCTGCGTTCCACGCCAAGGGTGCGGCTGTCCGGTTCCGGCGCGGTGCGCGGAATGCCGGCCACTTCCAGGCTGGAGAACATCGGCGGCTCGCCCTTGGGGCTGAACCGCACGCCCTTGGCCAGTGCGGCGTAGTCGAAACTGCGGCCGAACATGCGGCGCGCGGCGATCGCTTCCACTTCGCTCCCGACGGCCAGCTCGCCGGATACCTGCCTGGCCTGGTTGGCCGCCAGCGCCTTGCCCAGGCGCGCGATGGCCACCTGTTCCTGCGTGCTCAGCCACATCCAGCCGTTGTTGCGGCGGGCATCCAGCGCGCGGCCCAGTTCCACCGCGCGTGCGTCGTAGGCCGGCTTGGACAGCTTGCGCTCGTGCAGCAGCGCGATCATCAACGCATCGTCGCGCACCGCGCTGCCGTAATCGCCGAAGTACTGCGGGCGCTCGCTGCTGGGCTTGGCGAAACCGGCCGCAATGGCCGCATCGCCCCGCTTGTGGTCACCCTGCAGCGACAGCGCGATACCCAGGTGGACCAGCGACAGGCCGGTGAGCGACTTGCTGCGTTCGTTGTCGTACAGCGCGCGCAGGGTACCCAGCGGGGCCCGGTTGACCCGCGCCAGCACGTAGCCCGAATACGCCTGGTTGGCGAATTTCAGGTTCTCGCGGCGGTCCTCGCCGTAGAACTGGTTGCCGCCGGACAGCAGGTCCTCGCTGAGCCGGTTGAGCGCCTTCTGCAGCACGCCGTCGGGCACGGCGAAGCCGGCGTCCTTGGCATCGAGCAGGAACTCGGCGATGTACGGGGTCAGCCACGGATTGACGTAGCCGTCGTCTCCCCACATCGAGAAGTTGCCGTTGGCTACCTGCATCGACGCCAGGCGGCCGAACGCGCCTTCCATGCGTTCGCGGCGGGTCTTGGCATCCAGCCCATCGGCACCGAGCATGGCCGAGGTGGCTTCATCCAGCATCAGTGCGGCGTAGCCCTTGCTGGTGGTCTGCTCGGCGCAGCCATACGGATACTTCAGCGCACCGTCGAGCGCACTGGCGAAGGGAATCGGCGGCAGCGCGCTGACCAGCATGCGCGCGGTGACCGAATCGCTCATCAGGCCATCGGCCAGGCCGGCGCCCAGCTCCACGTCGGCCAGCGGGTCCAGCGTACGGGTCTGCGCGCGCAGCACCTGCGGCCACGCCGCGCGTACCGGCAGGTCATAGCGGCGGTCGACCTTGAAGCCGTTGCCTTCCACCCGCACCCGCACCTTGGCCACCGTGTAGCCCTCGCGCGCCACCAGCGGGAAGCTGAGCATGCTCTTGGCATCGGCGTTGAGCTTGAGCGTCCGGCTGGGCTCGCCGAGGGTCAGCGGGCCGATCCCATCGACCTGCACGTTGAACTCGCCCGGTTTGCCGGTGAAGTTCTGCACGTCCAGGGTGACCGTGCTGCGGTCGCCCGGGGCCAGCACGCGCGGCATGCTGGCTTCGGCCAGGATCGGTGCACGCACCACGGTTTCCACGTCGCGCTTGCCGTACTGGTCATCGGCGTAGACCAGCGCGGAGACGCGCAGGGTGCCGTTGAAATCCGGCACCTTCAATGCGATCCGGGCAATGCCCTTGGCATCCAGTTTCACCGGGCCGGAGAACAGGTCCACGGTCTGCACGCGCGCGGTGGGGCGCTTGGCCTGCGGCAACGCGGCCAAGGCCATGTCACCACCGAACTTCAGTTTGCCGCTGCTGCCATCGAAGCTTTCGATCACCCGGCTGTAGATGTCGTAGGCATCCACGCCAAGGCGACGCTGGGCGAAGAAGTGGCCGGCCGCGTCAGGCACCGGGAAGCGCGTGATGTTGAGGATGCCCACGTCCACCGCCGACACCGTGACATGCGCCAGCTTGCCCGCCAGCTGCGGCGCGCTCACCGTCACCGGCAGGGTCTGCTCCGGCCGCATCTGCTTGGGCGCGGACAGGCCGACCGCGATCTGGCGTGCCTTGCGGTCCATCGGCACGTGCACCACGCCGACCGCGCGGGCCGGGGTGATCTTGCTCGGCGCACTGCCACCGCGGAACACCAGCGCGGTGATGTAGACATCGTGGCGCTCCCACTCGGCGGTGACCGGAATGTCGAAGGTGCTGCCCGGCTTGGCGTCGATCTCCTGCACGTACAGCATCTTGTCGCTTTCAACCATCAGCACGCCCTTGCCGGCATGCGGCGGGGTGACGGTGACGCGGACCTTGTCGCCGGCCTTGTAGCCGGTCTTGTCCAGGCCCAGCTTGATCTTGTCCGGGCGTGCATCCAGGCCGCGGTTTTCGTCGTTCCAGCTCCAGCCGGCGTGGAACGGGTAACGGCTGGTCAGCCCGGTGGCCGGGTCGAACACATCCAGGCGGTACTCGCCCCATTCCACCGGGAAGTCCACGCCCACCGCCGCGCTGCCGGCGTCCAGGGTGCGGCTTTCCTTGTTCTCGAAGCGGCGGCTGAAGTCGTAATCCCAACGGTTGTCGTTGAAGGTCCAGTGGTAATCACGCAGCTCGCGCACCAGGGTAACCTTCAGGCCCTTGCCGGGCTGCGGCTTGCCGGCCGCATCCACGCGCAGGACTTCAAAGCGCGCGTTGCTGTTCGCATCGGCGCCGTCTTCGGGGTTGAACAGCGGGCGCACGCCGACCAGCACCGGAGCCGGCCACAGCACCCGCTTCAGGGTGCGGCTGACCGTGCGGCCGCCGGTTTCATACACGCTGCCCGACAGCACCACCGCCACCGGCGCGCTGGCCTTGACCTCGGCCGGCAGCTCCACGTCCTGGCGCAGCGTGCCGTCGGCGGGGAACTCGGTATCGATCACATCGCGCGCTTCGCGCGGCAGCTCCAGGGTCGGGTCGCCGAAGAAGTAGCCCGGCAGCGATTCCACCGGCGACTGCTCGGCCGCCACCGCCAGGCGCGCGGTGAAGCGGTTGCCATCGGCCGGCGCACCGTACAGGTAGGCCGCATCGGCCTGCAGCTTGAGCGGCTCGCCCGGCTTGAGGGTCTTCTGCGGACTGTCCAGGTCCAGCTTCATGCGCTCGGGCAGGAACTCCTCGATGCGCAGGGTCATGCCCTGGATCGCCTCCTTGCTGGCCGGGTTGGTGCGGAACTCCACCTGCCAGCGCCCGGTCGGCGCTTCCACCGGGATGGTCTGTTCGAAGCTCAGGTAGCCCTGCTCGCCCGGTTGCAGGCGGGTTTCGCGGAAGGTCTTGCCGTCAGGCTGCTTCAGGCGCAGGAACACCGGCTGCCCGCCCTTGCCAGGGCCGCTGACCGGCTTACCGTCGTTGTCGCGCAGCAGCGCGGAAATGCGCACGGTTTCGCCGGGGCGGTACAAATCGCGGCCGGACCAGGCGAACACGTCGAACCACGCGTTGTCCCGGCCGGACACGGCAAACTCGCTCAGGTCCAGCGCCGGCTGGTTGAACGGCAGCATCGAGGTATCCGCACCACTGCTGGCAATCAGCACATGGCCCGCATCCAGGGTGTAGTTGAGCAGCGCGTTGCCGTTGCCGTCGGTGCTGCCCTTGAGCACCACCTCGCCCTTGGCGTCGATGATGCGCAGGTCGATCTTCTTCAGCGCCGCGCCGCTCTGCAGCGAGGCGGTGTGCACGAACAGGGTGTCCTTGTAGGCGCGGGTGTGCAGGCCGATGTCGCTGACGGTGAAGAAGGCGGTGTCGAACTCGCTGTCGAACGAGCCGCTGCGCTTCATCACCGCGAAGTACAGGCCCGGCTCCTGCAGTTCCTTGATGTCCTGGGTGGGGAGGTAGGTCAGCACGCGCTCGTTCTGCTTGCCGCCCAGCACGAAGCGGTTGACGTAGACCGGCTCGGCCAGCTGCGACATCGGGGTCTTGTCGCCGTATTCGCTGTCCAGTTCCCAGCTGCCACGGCGGCCGCCGCGCTGGTACTGGCTGAAGAAGCTGGACAGTTCCTTGTCGCGCACGCGCAGGAACTCCACGTCCACTTCCTTCACGTTGACCGACACCACCGGCAGGCCGCGGCTTTCGCGCGCCGGCAGCACGCTGCCCTGCGAGGCGAAGCCAGCCACCGGCTTGAGCTCGCCACTGAAGACCTTCTGGCGCAGCTCCTTGCCGATGCGGCTGCCGTCGGCGGCCAGCAGGTCCGGCGAGACGATCAGGGTGTACTCCTTGGCCGCCTCGACGAACGGGTAGCGCAGGGTCTTGCCGTCGTCGGACAGGGTCCAGCTGCTGTCCTCGGTGCCGACCTTTTCGCCGAAGCGGACCAGCTTGTCGAAGTCCTGGGTGCCGACCAGCGGCCGCGAGAACTCGAGGGCCAGCGAAAGCCCATCACTCTTCTGGTCGGGGAAGGCGCGTACCAGGGTGAACTCGCTGACGGCTTCGGCCTTGGCGGCAATCGGCGCGCCCGACGGCGTGGGCAGCTGGCCGCTGTCGTTGCGCTTGCAGCCGCCGATCCCCAGTGCCAGGCCGGCGACCAGCGCCATCCCCAGGATTCCTTTCCAGCCCCACCGCCCGACCGTTGCCATATGTCGCTCCTTGAACAAGGGCTTCATTATGCACCCGGGCGTTACGGGCTGCCTGGACACGCATGGCGTGTCCCTACGCGACCCAGGGCATGCACGCAGTGCGCGAATCGGCGTAGCGACACGCCATGCGTGTCCCAGGTGGCGCGTACCGGGCGGTCAGACGGTCCCGGCGGGGACCCTTACCGCGCCTTCCATCAGCACCCGTGCGCTGCGACTCATGATCGCCTTGGTCACGGTCCACTGGCCATCGACCTGCGCCGCCTCCGCGCCCACACGCAGGGTTCCCGATGGATGCCCGAACGTCACCGCGCCGCGCTCGCCCCCGCCAGCCGCCAGGTTCACCAGCGTGCCCGGAATGGCGGCAGCCGTGCCGATGGCCACCGCCGCGGTGCCCATCATGGCGTGGTGCAGCTTGCCCATCGACAGCGCGCGGGCATGCAGGTCGATGTCGCCCGCCGCGATCTGCCTGCCACTGGAGGACACGTAGTCCTGCGCCGGGGCGACGAACGCAACCTTGGGCGTGTGCTGGCGGGTGGCAGCCTGGTCGATGCTGTCGATCAGGCCCATGCGCACCGCGCCGTGTGCGCGGATCGCCTCGAACCGGGCCAGCGCGGCCTTGTCCTCGTTGATCGCCGGCTGCAGCTCGGTACCGGTGTAGCCCAGGTCCGCCGCGTTGAGGAAGATGGTGGGAATGCCAGCGGTGATCATCGTCACCTGGAAGCGGCCCACGCCGGGCACGTCCAGCGTGTCGACCAGGTTGCCGGTGGGAAACATCGAATCGCCCTCGCCTTCGCCATCGTCGGACGGATCGAGGAACTCCAGCGCGATCTCAGCGGCCGGGAAGGTCACCCCGTCCAGTTCGAAGTCGCCGATCTCCTGCACCTGCCCGTCCACTATCGGCACGTGGGCCAGGATGGTCTTGCCGATGTTGGCCTGCCAGATCCGCACCGTGCAGATGCCATTGCGCGGAACGCGGGTCGGATCGATGAAACCGTTGCTGATCGCGAACGGTCCCACGGCGGTGCTGAGGTTGCCGCAGTTGCCGCTCCAGTCCACGAACGCGGTGTCGATGGAGACCTGCCCGTAGAGGTAATCCACATCATGGTCGGGCACCGATGGCGCCGAAATGATCACGCATTTGCTGGTGCTGGACGTCGCCCCGCCCATGCCGTCGGTGTGCTTGCCATAGGGATCGGGCGAACCGATCACGCGCATCAGCAGCGCATCACGCGCCGGACCTGGGACCTGCGCGGCAAAAGGCAGGTCCTGCTGGCGGAAGAACACACCCTTGCTGGTGCCACCGCGCATGTAGGTGGCGGGAATGCGGAGTTGGGGAAGATAGGTCATTGCGTATCCAATAAGGCATCAAGGCCGCGACGTGCATTCCAGATCCTGACGACACGGATGTGGTCGGCCAATGCTATGTAGTAGATGAGGTAGTCATCAAAACGACGAATGGGAAGGAAGCGCAGCGATCCTTCAGGAAGGTCCAGCACACCATCGTGTCGGGTCGAGCCTGCTTCCGGGTGCCGCTCCAACAGTTCAACGGCTGCCTGAAGGGCATCGATGAAAGCCAGTTCCAGCGCCGTTCCGCCTGCGCCGGCAAACCACTGGGCCGCCTCGTCGGCGTCCTGGAGCGCGCGTGGATACCAACGGGAGGGCTTCATTTCCCGCTGCGCTCCTTGGCCCGCTCTCGCATGCGATTGAAATGATCGGCTTCCAGCAGCTCTGCGGTTCCTGAGGCAAGGCCCTCTGCAACCAACTTGCGGAGCAGGTCTTCCGATTTGCTCCGCTGACGCTGGCGGATCAGGTCACGCACGTAGTCGGAGGTACTGGAGTAGCCGCCTTCGCTGACTTCTTCGTCGACAAACTGCTTGAGCGGGTCACTGAGCGAGATGTTCATCGTGGCCATGGGGGCCTCCTATGGCAATTCTTGCCATGGATGGTGCGCCTACAGCCACACCGCTGCAAGCGCACCCCCATTCATCCTTCAGCTTCGGTCGGACCGACAGGATTTCACGCCACCTGCGAGGATTCCAGGAAGTCCTGCGCAAAACGCTGCAATACCCCGCCCGCTTCGTAGATCGAGACTTCTTCCGCGGTGTCCAGGCGGCAGGTGACCGGCACCCGCAGCTGTTCGCCGTCACGGCGGTTGATCACCAGGGTCAGTTCGGCGCGCGGCACGCGCTCACCGACCACGTCGAAGGTTTCGGTACCGTCGATACCCAGCGACAGCCGGTTCACGCCAGGCTTGAACTCCAGCGGGAGTACGCCCATGCCGATCAGGTTGGTGCGATGGATGCGTTCGAAACCCTCAGCGGCGATGGCTTCCACGCCGGCCAGGCGCACGCCCTTGGCGGCCCAGTCGCGCGAGCTGCCCTGGCCGTAATCGGCACCGGCAATGATGATCAACGGCTGCTTGCGCTCCATATAGGTTTCGATCGCCTCCCACATGCGGGTGACCTTGCCTTCCGGCTCGATGCGCGCCAGCGAACCCTGCTTGACCTGGCCATCGACCACGGCCATTTCATTGATCAGCTTCGGGTTGGCGAAGGTGGCACGCTGCGCGGTGAGGTGGTCGCCGCGGTGGGTCGCGTAGGAATTGAAGTCCTCCTCGGGCAGGCCCATCTTCGCCAGGTACTCACCGGCGGCGCTGCTGGCCAGGATCGCATTGGACGGCGACAGGTGGTCGGTGGTGATGTTGTCGCCCAGCACCGCCAGCGCGCGCATGCCGGTCAGCCCGCGCTCGCCGGCCAACGCGCCCTCCCAGTACGGCGGGCGGCGGATGTAGGTGCTCTGCGGGCGCCAGTCGTACAGCGGGCTGATCGGCGCGCCGTGTTCGACCTTGAAGGTGAACATCGGCTCATAGACCTGGCGGAACTGTTCCGGCTTGACGCTGGCAGCCACCACCGCGTCGATCTCGGCATCGCTCGGCCACAGGTCCTTCAGGGTGATCGCGCTGCCGTCGTCGCGGAAGCCCAGCGCATCCTTTTCGATATCGAAGCGCACCGTGCCGGCAATGGCGTAGGCCACCACCAGCGGCGGCGAGGCCAGGAACGCCTGCTTGGCATACGGATGGATGCGTCCGTCGAAGTTGCGGTTGCCCGACAGCACGGCGGTGGCGTACAGATCGCGGTCGATCACTTCCTGCTGGATCTTCGGATCCAGCGCACCGCTCATGCCGTTGCAGGTGGTGCAGGCAAACCCGACGATGCCGAAGCCCATCTGTTCGAGGTCGCCGATCAGACCGGCCTCTTCCAGGTACAGCTGGACGGCCTTGGAACCGGGCGCCAGCGAGCTCTTCACCCACGGCTTGCGGCTCAGCCCGGCACGGTTGGCGTTGCGCGCCAGCAACGCGGCGGCAATCACGTTGCGCGGGTTGCTGGTGTTGGTGCAGCTGGTAATGGCCGCGATGATCACCGCGCCGTCAGGCATCAGCCCCTGCTCCTGCTCGAGCTTGCCGGAGGCCAGCTTGGCTTCGTCGGCAATGCCGCGCGCGGCCAGTTCGCTGGTGGCCACGCGCTTGTGCGGGTTGGACGGGCCGGCCATGTTGCGCACCACGCTGGACAGGTCGAACTTCAGCACGCGCTCGTAGCGCACCTGGCCCAGGTCGTCCGACCACAGGCCGGTCACCTTGGCGTAGGTTTCCACCAGCTGCACCTGGGCCTCTTCGCGGCCGGTCAGGCGCAGGTAGTCCAGGGTCTGCTGGTCGATGGAGAACATCGCCGCCGTGGCGCCGAACTCCGGGGTCATGTTGGAAATGGTGGCGCGGTCGCCGATGGTCAGCGCGGTGGCGCCTTCACCGTAGAACTCGATCCACGCCCCCACCACGCGCTCCTTGCGCAGGAACTCGGTCAGCGCCAGCACCAGGTCGGTACAGGTGATGCCCGGCTGCGGGCGACCAGTCAGCTCGACACCAATGATGTCCGGCAGACGCATCCACGAGGCGCGGCCGAGCATGACGTTCTCCGCTTCCAGGCCGCCCACGCCGATGGCGATCACGCCCAGCGCGTCCACGTGCGGGGTGTGGCTGTCGGTGCCCACGCAGGTATCGGGGAAGGCCACGCCATCGCGCACCTGGATCACCGGCGACATCTTCTCCAGGTTGATCTGGTGCATGATCCCGTTGCCTGGCGGAATCACATCGACGTTCTTGAACGCCTTCTTGGTCCAGTTGATGAAGTGGAAGCGGTCTTCGTTGCGGCGGTCCTCGACGGCGCGGTTCTTCTCGAACGCGGCCTTGTCGAAGCCCGGGTATTCCACCGCCAGCGAGTGATCCACGATCAGCTGGGTGGGCACCACCGGGTTGATCTGGGCCGGATCGCCACCGGCATCGGCAATGGCGTCGCGCAGGCCGGCCAGGTCGACCAGCGCGGTCTGGCCGAGGATGTCATGGCACACCACGCGGGCCGGGTACCACGGGAAATCCAGGTCCTGGCGGCGCTCGATCAGCTGCCGCAGCGAGGCCTCCAGGGTGGTCGGGTCACAGCGACGCACCAGGTTTTCCGCCAGCACGCGCGAGGTGTACGGCAGCGTGGCATAGGCACCCGGGGCAATCGCATCGACTGCGGCGCGGGTATCGAAATAGTCCAGCGCGGTGCCGGGCAGGGTCTTGCGGTAATCAGTGTTCATGGCTGGCGGTAGCTGCTTCTGTTTGGCGGGCCGTGCGGGAAATGCGGAAAGGCCGGCCCGTGGGCCGGCCCTTCGTTCAGCGGCGCTGGTCGATCGGCACGAAGGCCTGGTCTTCCGGGCCGGTGTAGTTGGCGCTGGGGCGGATGATCTTGCCGTCGATGCGCTGTTCGATCACGTGCGCGCTCCAGCCCGAGGTGCGGGCGATCACGAACAACGGGGTGAACATCGCGGTCGGCACGCCCATCATGTGGTAGCTGACGGCGCTGAACCAGTCCAGGTTGGGGAACATCTTCTTGATGTCCCACATCACCGATTCCAGGCGCTCGGCGATGTCGTACATCTTCAGGTTCTGCTGCTCGCTCGAGAGCTCGCGGGCCACGTCCTTGATCACGTTGTTGCGCGGATCACTGACGGTGTAGACCGGATGGCCGAAGCCGATCACCACTTCCTTGCGCTCGACGCGGGCCTTGATGTCGACCTCGGCTTCGTCCGGCGAGTCGTAGCGCTTCTGCACTTCGAACGCCACTTCATTGGCGCCGCCGTGCTTCGGCCCGCGCAGCGCACCGATGCCGCCGGTGATGCAGCTGTACATGTCGCTGCCGGTGCCGGCGATGACGCGGCAGGTGAACGTCGAGGCGTTGAACTCGTGCTCGGCGTACAGGATCAGCGACGTGTGCATCGCCTTCACCCACGAATCCTGCGGCTTCTCGCCGTGCAGCAGGTGCAGGAAGTGGCCACCGATGGAATCGTCGTCGGTCTCCACGTCGATCGCGCGGCCGTTGTGGCTCCAGTGGTACCAGTACAGCAGCATCGAGCCCAGGCAAGCCATCAGCTTGTCGGCGATGTCGCGGGCACCGGGGTGGTTGTGGTCGTCCTTCTCCGGCGACACGCAGCCCAGCACGGAAACGCCGGTGCGCATCACGTCCATCGGGTGCGCCGACGGCGGCAGTTCTTCCAGCGCGGCCTTGACCGCGGCCGGGATGCCGCGCAGCGACTTCAGCTTGGCCTTGTAGGCGACCAGCTCGGCGCGGGTGGGCAGCTTGCCGTGCACCAGCAGATGGGCGATTTCCTCGAACTCGCTGGTGTTGGCCAGGTCCAGGATGTCATAGCCGCGGTAATGCAGGTCGTTGCCGCTGCGGCCGACGGTGCACAGGGCGGTGTTGCCGGCGGCGGTGCCCGACAGGGCGACGGACTTCTTCGGCTTGAAGCCGGGGGCGGTGGTTGCTTCGCTCATGATCCCTCCAGAAAACAATGGTGCGACGTTACTTCTTGGCGGCGAACAGCGCATCGAGCTGCTGCTCGAAGGCGTGGTAGCCGATACGGTCGTACAGTTCCTCGCGCGTCTGCATGCTGTCCACCACGTTCTTCTGGTGGCCGTCGCGGCGAATGGTCTCATACACGTTCTCGGCGGCCTTGTTGGCCGCACGGAACGCCGACAGCGGGAACAGCTGGATGGCCACGCCGGCCGAGGCCAGTTCATCGCGGCTGAACAGCGGGGTCTTTCCGAATTCGGTGATGTTGGCCAGTACCGGCACCTTCACTGCGTCCACGAAGCGGCGGTAGGTGGCCAGGTCGTAGGCGGCCTCGGCGAAGATGCCGTCGGCACCGGCCTCCACGCAGGCGATGGCGCGCTCGATCGCCGCATCCACGCCGTCCACCTGGATGGCGTCGGTGCGCGCGATCAGGAAGAAGTCCGGATCGGTCTTGGCATCGGCGGCTGCCTTGACCCGGTCCACCATCTCGCCCTGGGTGACGATTTCCTTGCCCGGCCGATGCCCGCAGCGCTTGGCGCCGACCTGGTCTTCGATATGGCAGGCGGCTGCGCCGGCCTTGATCAGCGATTTGACCGTACGCGCGATGTTGAACGCGCTGGGGCCAAAGCCGGTGTCGATGTCGACCATCAGCGGCAGGTCGCACACATCGGTGATGCGGCGCACGTCGATCAGCACATCTTCCAGGGTGTTGATGCCCAGGTCGGGCAGGCCGAGAGAGCCGGCCGCGACGCCGCCGCCGGACAGGTAGATCGCACGGTAGCCAGCGCGCTGCGCCAGCAGTGCGTGGTTCGCGTTGATAGCCCCGATCACCTGCAGCGGCGATTCGGCGGCCAGCGCGGCGCGGAAACGGGCGCCGGCGGAGGAAACAGGGGTGCTCATGGGCAACATTCCATCGTGGTTGTCGGGTAACAGGCGCAAGGCGCGTGCCAACTCGCAAGTGATTGATTCCACTGGCTTGGCTGCTGTAACGACTTGTTTCACTTTGAAACATTGAAACGGATGTAACATGGATGGAACTGAAACACGGTACCCGACGATGTCCATCCGCCTGCCCCGCCCTCGCCTGCCCGACCTGGATCCCGGCGCCCTGCCGGTGATCTGGACGGTGAGCGTGTCGCGCCTGACCGGCCTGCTCGGCGACGTCATCCCGGAGTTCGACCGGCGCGCGCGCATCGTCCCCATCAACCTCGGTTTTGAAGAGGCGGTGGACGTGATCGGCCAGCGCCTGCGTCGCGAGCATTGCGATGTGGTCATTGCGGGCGGCTCCAACGCCGCCTACCTGCGCAGCCGCCTGGAGGTACCACTTGTACCGATCCAGGCCAACGGCTTCGACCTGATGGAAGCACTGGCCCGGGCGCGGCGGATCGCATCCAGGATCGGGCTGGTTACCCACGCCACCGATGTGCCGAGTTTCGGCAGCTTCCAGCACAGCTTCGGGCTGGATATCGAACACCGCCGCTTCGTCACCCGCGAAGATGCGCGCGACTGCATCGCCGACATGCGTGCCAACGGCATCGAGGTGATCGTCGGCACCGGCATGGCCATCGACCACGCCGAACGCGTGGGCCTGCCCGGCGTGCTGCTGTACTCGGCCGATTCGGTGCGCCAGGCCTTCGAACACGCGCTGGAACTGACCCAGACCCTGGCCCGCTCCGGCGTGGCCGCACCGCGCCGGCGTGCCCCTGCCCGCTCGCGCACCACCGAGCAGCGCCTGCTCGGCGAAAGCCCTTCGATGCAGCAGGTGCGCGAGCGCATTGCCTTGTATGCCCCGCACGACAGCACCGTGCTGGTTACCGGCGCCACCGGCACCGGCAAGGAACTGGTCGCCCGGCAGCTGCACGCCGCCAGTGGCCGCAGCGGCCGCTTCGTGGCGCTCAACTGCGGGGCAATCAGTGAATCGCTGCTGGAAGCGGAACTGTTCGGCTACACCGAAGGCGCCTTCACCGGCGCACGGCGTGGTGGGCGGGTCGGCCTGGTGGAAGCTGCCGATGGCGGCACGTTGTTCCTGGACGAAATCGGCGAGCTGCCGTTGCCGCTGCAGACGCGTCTGTTGCGGGTCCTGGAAGAGCGCGAAGTGCTACGGGTGGGTGCGACCGAACCTACCCCGGTGGATGTGCGCGTGGTGGCGGCCACCCTGCAGACGCTGGAATCGCTGGTGGAGGCGCAGCGCTTCCGGCGCGACCTCTATTACCGCCTCGCCGCACTGCGGATCGCACTCCCTACCCTGCGCGAGCGCCCGCAGGACGTGCCGATGCTGCTGGAGCACTTCTTCCAGCAGTTGGGCCAGCGCCCTTCGCCGCTGGATGCGGCCGCCACCGAGCGCCTGTGCGGGTATGCCTGGCCGGGCAACGTGCGCGAACTTCGCAACCTGGTTGACCGCCTGCGCATCCACTGGCGGATCGACCAGGGGGCATTGGGCCTGGCACAGCTGCACTCATGGCTGCCCGAACTGCTGCCGGCCACGGGCGGCGCTGTCATGGCCGACAGCGCCACGTTGCATGCCGGGCCTGCGCCCGCACGCCCCTCGCCGGCAACCCTGCACCAGTGGCTGATCGAACATCAGGGCAACCGGGAGCAGCTGGCCGCACAGCTGGGCGTATCGCGCACGACGCTGTGGCGTTGGTTGCGTCACCCCGTTTGACCAACGCCGCTGACCGCGTTTCGCGCATCCCGCGCCTGCAACGACATCCCTGATACGCAGAGCAGGCTTCAACCGACAACGCATTAGGGAAACTCCTAAAGCCAAATGCGGATATCCGGTTGTGCGACATGTTCATCATTTCGTCTGCTGCACGGGCAGGAACTGACAGCGCGGGACATGGAGGGTGATGGCATGCGTCCGGCCGCGACATCACCGCGCAGGGCGCATCGGGCGGTTTGAAGCCCGGATTTCCCGCCATACCAGGCCTTGCCGCCCGATTCCGCCGCACGCGGGCCGATACACGCCATCGATGACGTCAAGAGGAAGAACGTTTCGATGGCCCGCACAGGAGGTTCATCAACGGAAACCCCGGGTGAACTTTCTGCGAATACTGCAATGTCCAACGGCCCGCCGCACGGCTAGGTTCCAGAGCGAGGATCCGCCCACCACCGAGGACACTGCATGTTCCCAGCCACTCACGCCAGGCCCCTTTCCACCCTCGTCGCCCGCACCACCGCGCTGGCCCTGCGCAGGCCGCGCGATGCCGCGGCGGGCCCGACCCGGGCCATCCCGCTGACCGGTATCAGCAACCACGCGAACCGGCCGCAGCCCGCCCCCGTCCGCGTATCGCGGATGCCCGCGTCAGCGTCCAACACCGACCCCGAGCGGGACGATGCACCCAGCGCCCCCGGCCCCACCGAGCATGCACTGGTGGTGCTCAGCGGCCAGATCCATGCCCTGCTGGCGCAGTGCCGCGCCGAAGCGCCTGCGGATGTTGCCAACGCACTGGACGCGCTGGACCTGGACCCACGCGAGCCGTTGGCCCGCAAGCAGAGCAGCGCGCTGCTGCGTGCGATCAAGCGCCTGCCCAACGGCCGCCATGTCCCCGAACGGCAGAAGGCACTGCGGGCGGCGCTGTACGACCTGACCCGCGCAGCGCGCGCCGAGGCGATGCTGCACGAGCAGATCGCACGCCACACCGAGCGCGAACGAATCAACGCGCTGCCGGGTTCGCAGCGCAGCGCCGGCACCGGCGGCATGCTGGGCGTGCGCTTCGGGTTGCCCAGCGGCGTGCATGCCGGCGCGGCGGCCGGTGCACGCCAGGAATCCAGCGTGGCCACCTTCGACGACCTGACGGTCGCCACCATCCGCAGCGCGACGGTAAGTGCTGAAGCCAGCGTCCAGGGTACCGTCGGTCCCGGGGTAGGCGTGGAAGGCAGACTGAGCGGCTACTCGACCGAAGGCGATGCGGACATCTCCATGTCGATGCGCACCCGCGTGCTGCGCCTGGCGCATGCATCGGTCGCCCGCCGGTTGGGCGGCAACGTCCTGCAGCGCGCGTTCAAGCGCGTGACCGAGCCACGTCGCGACCGCTACGACGAGCGCACCAGCCGCGCGATGGCGTTGCAGTCGACGCTGCCAGTCCTGCTCGGCAAACAGGCCGTGGCGCAGCCTCTGGCATTCGGCAAGCGCGGCCTGTTGATCACCGCAGGCATGACCACCCATGGCGGCGCGCTGGCCGCCAGTGCCGGCTATGGGCTGGGCCAGCTCGGCGCCACCGCTGCGGCCAACCGCACGGTACTGCGGGCGGCGCTGCCGACCCGGCTGACCGAACTCGGCGAAGACGGCCTGCCTGCCAGCAAAGATCCCGGCATCCGCTCCGTTCTGGAAGCGCGCGTGGCGCATCTGGTGGGCAACCAGCCCCGTTCGCACGCGCTCCAGATCGTCCAGCAGGTCATGGCGTCGCCGCGGGACCCGGACACCATTGAGAAACGACAGAAGGCCGTGGCACATGTCGGCGCCGCGTTCGATCACCTGCAGGCGCTGACCGACCTGTCGTTGCGTGCGCCGGCCCAGGCCCGCGCGCCGCTGGCGTCGCTGGCACGCGACTGGGGCAGCGGCACCGCAGCGCCCGAACCGGTGATGATCGCCCTGCTCGACACGCTCGCCTGGCTGCAGGCGGTGCCGGCACCGGACACCCGCGCAGCGGCAGAACATGCAGGTTGGGCCCGCCTGCAGCGCAGCGTGCAGTCCGAAGCGCGGCGCATCCATGACACCACGCTGCCGCACGACCGCGCGTGGGTGTACCGGGCGACGCATGCGTTCCGCGAGCAGATCCAGCGCATCGCCACCACCCGCGGCAGCTTGTCGCTCTCTGCATCGCTGCCGTTGCTGACCGCCACCGGAGAGATCGGCGTGGCACGCCATGTGCGCCAGGATCCGGATCCGCTGCGCAATGGCGACTATCTGGAGCTGACCGTTGCTGCCCATCTCGCGCCCGCGTTGGGCACCATCCTGTCCGAGGTGGAGCGGCAGTTGCCGGAGTGGGGCGCGCTGCCCCTGCACGAAGCCGAAGCATTGGTCGCCCCGCTGTCGGCCGACCTTGGGGTCAGCGGCACCAGCCAGCTGTTGGTGCGCTTCTTCCGCCCTTCCTTCCAGACCGATCCAGACTTCCCCCCGTCCGCGCGTGGCAACCACCTGCATGCGGTGCGTGTTGCCACCGGCACCGCACAGTCGCTGGGCGTGACGGTACCCGTGCCGGTGCTGCCGGGGCTGGCACCGACGATCCGGGTGGAGCACAACCGCGCAACCCAATTCACGCGGTACGACCGGCTGGGCGAAGGCACGCTGACCAGCCCGCTGATGCGCTACCTGTCCCTGTGTTCGGCCACGCAGCCCCGTGCTGAGACGTGGGCCGCGCTGCTGGATTCGCATGGTGCCGACCTGGACCGGCTGGCCGAAGCGCTCACCGACCCCGGTTCCGTACCTTCGCTGGAAGCGCGCTACTGGCTGCAGCGCGAGCCCACCACCACTATCGGTGGTGCCACCACGCGCCGCGACAATGCCGACACCAGCACGCTGGACGCGTTCACGCAGGCAGCCGATGCCGAAACCCGGCGCGCCCAGCTGTACGCCCTGTTCGAGGCAGTGGGGGCCATCACCACCCGGCAGAAGGCGATGTCGTCGCTGATCGGCGCATTGACCCTGCCGGTGGTCGGTTGAGCGACGCTTACGGGTACAGCAGGCGCTTGGACCATTGCCCGTCGGCATCGATCTCGTAGCACCAGCGCTCATGCAGGCGGAACTGCGCGCCGTACCAGAACTCGATCCGGCGCGGCACCACCCGCAGCCCGCTCCAGCCGTCCGGCCGCGGAACATCGCGGCCGGCGAAGCTGGCTTCGGCAGTGGCCACGCGCGTATCGAATTCCTCGCGCGAGGCCAGCGTGCGTGACTGCAGCGACGCCCATGCGCCGATCTGGCTCAGGCGCGGACGCGAGGCAAAGTACGCGTCGGCTTCTTCGTTGCTGACCTGTTCCACGGTGCCTTCGATGCGCACCTGGATGCCGGCCTCGCGCAGGCTGCGCCACAGGAACAGCAGCGCGGCGTGCGGATTGGCCTGCAGCTCGCGGCCCTTGTGGCTGTCCAGATGCGTGTAGAACACGAAACCCCGGTCATCGAAGGCTTTCAGCAGTACCGTTCGCGCCGAGGGGACGCCCGTGGCGGTGGCGGTGGCCACGGTCATTGCGTTGGGTTCGATTTCAGCGCTGCCTTTGGCTTCGTCGTACAACGCGGCGAAGGTGGACAGGGCTTCAGCGTAGAGATCGGTCATGGTCGGCTTCTTTGCGGCTCGGTTTGGGTTTATTGTCACCGCATGTCCGTTGCTGCGTACATTCCCCGGAACAAGGGTTTCCCCGATGCACTGGTCGCGCAGGCGCTGGATGATGCGTTGGCCGTGACGGCCACGGTGCCAGTATTGGCCATCAGCGGCCTGCAGGGCAGCGGCAAATCGACGCTGGCGGCCCAGGTGGTGGGCCTTGCCCAGCAACGCGGGCTGCGCGCGGCGGCAGTGTCCATCGATGACTTCTACCTCACCCGTGCCCAACGCCAACGCCTGGCGCGGCAGGTGCACCCGCTGCTGCTGACCCGTGGGCCGCCCGGCACGCATGACCTGCCGCTTGCCCATGCCACGCTGCAGGCGATCACCGCGCGACAGCCGGTGGCGCTGCCGCGCTTTGACAAGCTTGCCGACGAACGCGTGCCGGAAGCGCAATGGGCGCAGTGTCACGAACCACTGGACCTGCTGGTGTTCGAAGGCTGGTTCCTGGGCACGCCGGCGCAGGCCGACAGCGAACTGGACACCCCGCTCAATGCGCTCGAACGTGAGGCCGACGCCGATGGCCGCTGGCGCCGCTGGTGCAATCAGGCCCTTGCCGGACAGTATCCGGCGCTGTGGCAGCGCTGTGACCGGCTGTGGTTCCTGCAGCCGCCGGATTTCGCGGTGGTGCCGCGCTGGCGCTGGCAGCAGGAGCAGAACCTGCAGGCCGCCCAGCCCGAGCGCAGCAGCATGAGCCGCGCCCAGCTGGAACGGTTCGTGCAGTACTACGAGCGGGTCAGCCGGCAGGCACTGCGCACGCTGCCGGCGCTGGCCGACCGCGTGGTGGTGCTGGATGACCAGCGCCGGATCGTCAGCTGACCAGGAAGGTCACGCGCAGGTTGACCCGCCACTCGGTGATGTTGCCCTGGCCGTCGGTGACCACCTTGGTCTCGTTGATCCACGCCCCCTGGATGCCCTTGACCGTTTCGGACACCTTCTTCAGGCCGCTGCGGACCGCGTCTTCGACGCTGGTGGGCGAGGAGGCATTGATCTCGATGATTTTGGCCACTGACATGGGCGTACTCCGGCTGCGCGCGGGACATTCCGCACCGCCCACCATGGGGTCCCGGACGTAAAGGCGGCGACACGGAGGTGTTAGCATTCCGGGTAATGAATCCCGCTCCGAACCTGATCCTGATTGGCCCGATGGGCGCCGGCAAGACCTGCATCGGCCGCCGCTTGGCCGAGCGCTTCACGCTGGACTTCGTCGATGCCGACCAGGCCATCGTCGACGCGGCCGGGGCCAGTATTCCGACCATCTTCGAGCACTCGGGCGAAGCCGGCTTCCGCCAGCACGAACGCCAGGTGCTGCAGCAGCTGCTGGCCGGGAAGGGGCAGCTGATCTCCACCGGCGGTGGCGCCGTGCTCGATGCCGGCAACCGCGAGGCGATCGCACGGCGCGGCTTCGTGGTCTACCTGCGGGTGAGCGTGCCGGCGCAGCTGGAGCGGCTGGCGCGCGACCGCGCCCGGCCCCTGCTGCAGCGGCCCGATCGCGAGCAGGTGCTGCACGAGATGGCGAGCCTGCGCGATCCGCTGTACCAGTGCCTGGCCGACCTTACCCTCGATACCGATCTGTACACGCCCAGCGAGGCAACCGCGCAGCTGGTGCTGCGCCTGGCCTCGCAATGGCAGCGACTGGAACCTTCCGCATGACCGCGCCCCCCCGCACCGTCGCCGTTGGCGGCGACACCCCCTACACCATCCATATCGGCCCGGGCCTGCTTGGCCAGGGCGAGCTGCTGGCGCACCACGTGCGCGGCCGCCACGTGCTGCTGCTCAGCGATTCGTCCGTCGCCCCGCTGTATCTGGCCGGGGTCAAGCAGGCGCTGCTGGATGCACGCCCCGGACTGCTGATCGGCGAACTGGTGCTGCCGGCTGGCGAAGCCTCCAAGACGCTGGCCAACTTCGGCGCGGCGATCACCGCGCTGGCATCGCTGGGCGCCACCCGCGATGCGTGCGTGATGGCCCTGGGCGGCGGCGTGGCCGGCGACCTGGCCGGGTTTGCCGCAGCCTGCTGGATGCGCGGGGTGGACTGCGTGCAGCTGCCGACCTCGCTGCTGGCGATGGTCGACTCGTCGGTCGGCGGCAAGACCGCGGTGGACATTCCCGAAGGCAAGAACCTGGTAGGCGCCTTCCACCCGCCGCGCGCGGTGATCGCCGATACCGCCGCGCTGCGCACCCTGCCGTCGCGTGAACTGCGCGCCGGCCTGGCCGAGGTGATCAAGTACGGCGCGATCCGCGACCCGCTGTTCTTCCAGTGGCTGCAGGCCGAACACGCCGCGCTGCTGGCCGGCGACGATGCGGCGCTGGCCCAGGCCATCGCGCGCAGCTGCGAACACAAGGCGGAGATCGTCGCGCGAGATCCGCTCGAGCGCGGCGAGCGCGCGCTGCTGAACCTGGGCCACACCTTTGGCCATGCGATCGAGACCGAGCAGGGCTACGGCGCGCCGGGCAACGACAACCTCAACCATGGCGAAGCGGTGGCGGTGGGCATGGTGCTGGCTGCGCGGCTGTCGGCCCAGCTGGGCATGAGCCACGACGACGACACCACCCGCCTGCGCGAGCTGCTGCTGCGCTACGAGCTGCCGGTTGCCATTCCGGCCGGCTTGGCGCCCGAGGCACTGCTGGCGCGCATGCGGCTGGACAAGAAGAATGTCGCCGGGCGCCTGCGCCTGGTGCTGTGGCGGGGCATCGGCCGCGCCGAGGTAGTGGCCGACGTGGACGAGGCCGACGTGCTGCGCGTGCTGGCCACCGGCTGAGCCGCGACCGTCTGTCGCGCCCGCCCCGCGGGCCGGTGACGGCCGTGTTGCCGGTTCGCGGCTACAATCGCGGCCATGCGCATCTTCCTGCAGCAACCTGTCAACGGCACCGATCCGACCGGCTACCTCCAGCTCACCCTGCAACCGGACCTGTTCGGCGGCTGGGAGCTGCTGCGCGAGTCGGGCCAGGTCGGCAGGCACGCCAAGCTGCACCGCCAGTTCTTCGCAGAACAGGCCCAGGCGGAAGCCGCGTTTGAAAAGGCGCGCGACACCGAGCTCAAGCGCGGTTACCAGATCACCTATACCAGCGGTGTGCCGCCGCGCTGAGCGGCCCGCCTCCCCCTGACCCTGCGCCACCCGATTCCAAGGAAGCAACCCGTGACCAGCCCCTCCCGCCACGATCGCCTGCTGCGCGCCCTGCGCCGCGAACCGGTGGACTGCACCCCCGTCTGGCTGATGCGCCAGGCTGGCCGCTACCTGCCCGAATACCGCGCCACCCGCGCCAAGGCTGGCAGCTTCCTGGCCATGGCCAAGAACCCGGAAATCGCGTGCGAAGTCACCCTGCAGCCGCTGCGCCGGTTCGACCTGGACGCGGCGATCCTGTTCTCGGACATCCTGACCATTCCCGATGCGATGGGCCTGGAGCTGTACTTCGTCGAAGGCGAGGGCCCGAAGTTCCGCCACCCGGTCCGCGATACTGCCGCCATCGCCAGGCTGGCGGTGCCGGACATGGAAACCGAGCTGCGCTACGTGATGGATGCGGTGCGCGTGATCCGCCGTGAGCTGGACGGCCGCGTGCCGCTGATCGGTTTCTCCGGCAGCCCGTGGACGCTCGCCTGCTACATGGTCGAAGGCGGCGGCAGCAAGGATTTCGCACGCATCAAGGCGATGGCCCTGAACGAGCCGGCCGCACTGCACCAGCTGCTGTCGGTGGTGACCGATGCGGTGGTTGCGTACCTGGCTGCCCAGCGCGCGGCCGGCGCGCAGGTGCTGCAGGTGTTCGATACCTGGGGCGGCGTGCTCAGCCCGTCCATGTACCGCGAGTTCTCGCTGCGCTACCTGACCCGCATCGCGCGTGAACTGGAGCGCGGCGACGGCGACCAGCGCACCCCGTTGATCCTGTTCGGCAAGGGTACCGGCCTGCACCTGGCCGACCTGGCCGACACCGGCGCCGATGCGCTGGGCGTGGACTGGACCCTGGACCTGGCCGACGCGGCAGCGCGCACCGGCGGCCGCGTGGCGCTGCAGGGCAATCTGGATCCGGCCACGTTGTACGGCAACCCGGAGGCGATCGAACGTGCCGCCGGGCAGGTGCTGGACAGCTACGCGCGCGGCAACGGCGGCTCGCGCGAGGGCCACGTGTTCAACCTCGGCCACGGCATGTCGCCGGACATGAATCCCGAGCACGTGCAGGTACTTGTCGAAGCGGTGCACCGGTTGAGCGCGCGCTGACGGCCCGGCATACACACCCCCCGTGCGATCATGTGCACCTCGTTGATGAAGGTGCACACGATGACGACCCCCAGCTACGCCTCGTTCCGGCCCCTGTTGTGGCTGGTGTCGCTGGCGATCTTCATGCAGATGCTGGATTCGACCATCGTCAACACCGCCCTGCCCGCCATGGCCCGCAGCCTGGGTGAAAGCCCGCTGCAGATGCAGTCGGTGGTGTTCAGCTACGCGCTGGCGGTGGCGACCTTCATTCCCGCCTCCGGCTGGATCGCCGACCGCTTCGGTACCCGCCGCACGTTCCTGGCGGCGATCATCCTGTTCACCCTCGGTTCGCTCGCCTGCGCGTTGGCGCAAACCCTGCACCAGCTGGTTGCCGCCCGCGTGCTGCAGGGCGTGGGCGGCGCGATGCTGCTGCCGGTCGGGCGCCTTGCGGTGATGCGCTCGGTATCACGCGAACAGTTCCTGCGCGCCATGAGTTTCATCGCCATCCCTGCGCTGGTGGGGCCCCTGATCGGCCCCACTTTGGGCGGCTGGCTGGTGGAAGTGGCGTCCTGGCACTGGGTGTTCCTGATCAACCTGCCCATCGGCGTGATCGGCTACGTGGCCGCGCTGAAGATCATGCCCGACCACTACGCCGAACACCGCACCCGCTTCGACATCGCCGGCTACCTGATGCTGGCGTTCGGCATGGTGGTGCTGTCGCTGGCGCTGGATGGCATCTCCGGCATGGCCACCCCGCACGCGCTGGTGATGTTGATGACCGTGGCCGGGCTGGCTGCGCTGGTCGGCTACTGGCTGCACGCGGCCAACTCCACCGCGCCGCTGTTTTCGCTGGCGCTGTTCCACGTGCCCAGCTACCGCATCGGCATCCTCGGCAACCTGTTCTCGCGGATCGGCAGCAGCGCCATGCCGTTGCTGATCCCCCTGCTGCTGCAGGTGGGCATGGGCATGAGCCCGATGAACGCCGGGCTGTTGATGATTCCCGTAGCGGCCGCCGGCATGTTGTCCAAGCGCTACGCGGTCAAACTGGTGGAACGTTTCGGCTATCGCCGGGTGTTGATGGTCAACACCGTGCTGGTCGGGTTGGCCATGGCCAGTTTCATCTTCATGGTGCCCGGCCAGCCGATGTGGCTGCGCGTGGTGCAGCTGGCGGTGTTCGGCGCGGTCAATTCGCTGCAGTTCACCGTGATGAACACCGTGACCCTGCGTGACCTGGACCGTGATTTCGCCAGCTCGGGCAACAGCCTGCTGTCGATGGTGATGATGCTGGCCACCGGCTTCGGCGCCGCGGCCGCGGGCAGCCTGCTGGCCGCGTTCGAGCACCTGGACACCCTGCATGGCGCCACCGCTGCACTGCACGCCACGTTCGTGTGCGTGGGCGCGATCACGCTCACCTCCACCGTCATCTTCTGGCAGCTGCCCGACGCCCGCCCCTCTACCCGGGATGTGGAAGAGGTCGCCGAATAGGCGACCCCGGTAGCAGCGGACCGTTGGTCCGATGACATTTTGTGGCCGGCAACACCGGCCATTGCTGTTACCCACGCCCCTCCACCACCACCCGCGCGATCGCCTGCTCCAGCAGGTCACCGGTCACCGGCTTGCGCAGGAAGCCCTGGAAGCCCGCCTCGCGCACCCGCTGTTCGATGCCCGGGTCGGTCCGCGCCGTCACCGCCAGCAACGGCATCGCATAACCCTGGTTGCGCAGGTGCCCGGCCAGTTCCATGCCGCCCAGGCCGGGCAGGTCAAGATCCAGCAGCACCACGTCGAAGGACGCGTCGCTCACTTCGCGCAGCGCTGCCAACGCGTGCGCGGCGTGCACCACCTCGTGCCCGCGCGCGCTCAGCAGGCCGATGATCACGCTGGCCACGGTGTCGTCGTCCTCGACCAGCAGCAGGCGCAGTGGCGGCAGGGGGTGCCCCTCGGCAACGCCGGCACTCCCGACCGTGGCGTCGGCCATCTGCAGCGGCAGCGGCAGGGTCACGCTGAAGCGCGTGCCCACGCCCAACTGGCTTTCCACCCCGATCTGGCCCTGCATGGCCAGCGCCAGCTCGCGGCAGATCGCCAGGCCCAGGCCGCTGCCACCGTACTGCGCAGCGGTGCGCGCACTGTCGGCCTGCTCGAAGCGCCGGAACAGACGCTGCTGCTGGTCGCTGCTGATGCCGGGTCCGGTGTCGGAGACTTCGAAGTAAAGCCCGCGCGACGGCGCCAGCGCGCGCACCTTCAACCGCACTTCGCCGTTGCTGGTGAACTTCACCGCGTTGCCCAGCAGGTTGAGCAGGATCTGCCGGACGCGCACCGCATCGCCCACGCTGCACAGGCCAGCGGCCAGTTCGTTGTCGACCACGAAGCGCAGCCCCTTCTGCTCGGCCAGCGCGGCCATCAGGGTGCATGCATCATCAATGACACCCTGCAGCGCGAACGGCTGCGCCTGCAACTGCAGCCGCCCCGATTCGATCCGCGCCAGGTCCAGCGCGTCGTTCACCAGGTGCAGCAGGTGCTCGCCGGCATGCCGGATCGATTCGGTGTAGCTGCGCTGCTGCGGGTTCAACGGCGAGCCCAGCAGCAGCTCGCTCATGCCCAGCACACCGGTCATCGGCGTGCGCACTTCATGTCCCAGGTTGGCCAGGAAGCGCGTCTTGGCGGCCGATGCCTGTTCGGCCAGTTCCTGCTTGTGCAGGGCCAGCTGGTAAGCGTGGCGGCGTTGCACGCGGCGCCGGTACAACCAGGCGAACAGGCTCATGAGCAGCAAGGCGATCGAGGCCATCACCAGCAGCCCCGATACGCTGCGCCACCAGGGCGGCATCACGCGGAACTCCAGTACCTGCACCCGCGACCAGACCAGGTCGGCCGAGCGCGCCTGCACCTCCAGTCGATAGCGCCCGGGCGGCAGTCGCGAGAACACACGTTCGCCGCCCGGCCCCACTTCCACCCAATCCGGATCGTAGCCGGCCAGGCGATAGCGATAGCTGTTGGACGATGAGTCGGCGAAGGACAGCAGCCGCGCCACGATGCGAAGGTCGCGGTCGGCGTCGGCGATTTCCAGCGGCGCCAGGTGGGTCAGGTCCAGCACCCGCTCGCCACGGCGCACCTCGACACGTTCAATCACCAGCGGTGCGCGCCGGGTCGCCGGGCGCACCTGGTCCGGATCGAACAGCACCACCCCGGCCGGCGTGCCGCCGACGATGTGGTTGCTGGCCGTGCGCACCAGCGTGCCGCGGCGGAACTCCTGGCTGGGCAGCCCATCGCGCACGCCGTACTGGCGCACGCTGCCCTGGTTGGGATCGACGCGGATCAGGCCACGCGAGCTGGCGGCCCACACGATGTCCTGGGCGTCCACCACCAATCCCGTCGCCGACAGCTGCGGGAAGCCTTCTTCCGGCCCGACCTGGGCCTCGCGCTCGAGCCGCTTCCCGTTCCAGCGGTAGCGGATCAGGCGGCCTTCTTCCGACACCCACATGGAGCCGTCGTCGGCCGACGCCAGGGCATGACTGGCGACAGCTGCCGCGCCGGGCACCGCCTCGAAACGCGCACGCGCCGGTACCCACTGCAGCAGGCCCTGGTTGGTGGCCACCCAGAGGTGGTCCTGCGGACCGCACATGAGATCCAGGACCAGCTGTCCGGGCGCAAACCCGCCCGTGCCGGCCGCGATCCGCTGCCGCACGCCGCCGTCCAGGGCGCGCTGCTGCAGCCCGCCGGACGCAGCGCTCCAGACCCCGCCACCGTCGCAGAGCGCCAGCGCATCCACGTCGCCTTCCATGGCGGCATCGGCACCGGCATCGCTGCTCCAGCGTTGCAGGGAGCCGGTACCCGGGTCGTAGCGCAGGAGCGCTTCGTGCGATCCGATCCAGACATGGCCACGCGGGTCTTCCAGCACCGACAACAGCCACTGGGGACCATCCACCCAGGTCCGGTGCTGGTCCACCTTGCCAGTGACCGGATCGAAGCGGTCCAGTGCGCCATGGGTGCCCACGGCCCACACACCGCCATTGGCCGATGCGGCCATGCCCAGCACGTAGCCGTTGCGAAGCGAGGCCGGGTCATCCTCCAGCCGCGACAGCACCGAGAACTGCCACCAGCGCGGCAGCAGATGCCACAGGCCACTGTTGGTACTGGCCAGCCAGATCCCGCCTTCGCGGTCTTCGTACGCGCCCGTCCAGTTGGGCCGCACCTGGCCACGGGCCACCGCGCTGTACAGGGGCACCTGCTGGAAGCGGCCTTGGTAGGCACGCCCGAGACCCGACCGGGTGTCGAGCCAATAACCGCCCTGCTCGTCGCGCAGCATCATGCCCAGTACCTGGTCGCCGGCATCCACCTTCCAGGGCGCCGGGGCGAAGCTGCCGTCTGCCCGGCGAACCACCGTACCGGCATTGGTGCTGATCCACAGGCTGCCATCCAGCTCGGCGGTCAGCCCGTTGACCAGGGGCGTGGGCAGCTTCGACGCGGGCACCCGCTCGAAGTCGCGCCCGGTCCAGCGCGCCAGCCCCGCCTTGGTACCGACCCACAGGCTGCCGTCACGGGTGGTGGCCATATGCGTGACCGACGCGGCCGGCAGGCTGCGCCGGTTGCCTGGCTCCGGCATGAAGCGGGTGATCACGCCATTGCGGTCGAGCCGGTGCAGGCCGCCCTCGTAGGTGCCGAACCACAGCGCCCCGTCACCGGTGGAGGCCAGGCTCCAGATCGTATTGCTGCCGATCACCGGGTTGCTGGCACGGTCGAAGAAGCGAAGTTCGCGGCGGTCGGCCGACATCATCGCCAGCCCGGCATTCTCGGTACCGATCCACAACTGGTTGCGCGCATCCACGTGCACGCTCCACACCATGTTGTCGCGAAGACCATCCTCGGCGCGCCAGACCCGGTAATTGCGGCCGTCGAACCGGGCCAGGCCATCGTTGGTGGCCAACCACAGGTAGCCGTACCCGTCTTCGGCCATGCGGTTGACGGTATTGGACGGCAGACCATCGAACACGGTCAGCTGGCGCGGCGTTGGCGGAACCGGCTGCGCTGCCACCAGCCACGGCCACATGTACAGCATCCCGAACAGGAGCAGCCAACGCGTAGGCAACACCAAGCAATCTCCTGGAGCGGGTCGGGATCAACCGATGACGTGCAGATGGGGCCGGACTTGTCGCAGAAAGCCCAAGTCACGGGGTGGATGGTAAACGGTTCGCCGGATGGGAACGAACCGTCAGGGCACGCCCGCCTGCTGCAGTGCCCGGCGCAGCGCCGCGGCCGTGACCGGCTTGGGCAGGAGCCCCGCGCCACCGGCAGCCCGCACCCGCCCGGTCAGGCCGGCGGAGGGTTGCCGGCTCATCGCCAGCACCGGAGCGGACACGTTCCGCCCGGGCAGCAGGCCGATCAGGGTCAACCCATCGATGCCGGACAGGTCCAGGTCCACCAGCACCAGGTCGAACCCGCCCGCCGCCAGTTCGGTCAACCCTGCCAGCGCGTGCGCCGCATGCACCGGCTCCCAGCCCTGCGCGGTCAGCAGTGCACTGACTGCAAGGGCAGCGGCGGCGTCCTCGTCCACCAGCAGCACCCGGCCACGGTGCAGCGGCGCCACCGCCGGCATGGGTACCCCCACCTGCACGTGCCATTGCCTGCCGGCCGTCGCATGCACGCGCAGGGTGCCGCCGAGAGCGCCGGCCAGGCGTTCGGCAGTGGCCAACGCCAGGCGCAGGGACGCGACGGACGGCGTCGGCGCGGCGCTCCCGGCGCCGCGGCCCGGCGGGTACGCAGCGCGCCCGCCGGCGGTGAACCGCCACAGCAGCCCCTCGCGCCCGGGTCGCCAGGCGACCTCCAGCACCACGTGCCCCGCGCCGGTGTGCCGCCCCAGCACGCGCGTAACCGCATCGAGCAGTTGCCCCAGTCGCAGCGCATCGCCGTGCGCGCGTGCGTCGCCCGCCACCTGCAGGCACAAGGCCAGCGCGGTGCCACGCCGGCAGGATGGCAGCAGCTGGCGCGCCAACCACTGCCGGTGGACGGCGCCCACCTCGAAGTCGGCCGCCTGCAGGGGGGTACTTCCGGCCTCCAGGCGAGCCTCGTCCAATGCGTGGTTGACCCGCTCCAGCAGCGCGTGTCCGCTCCGCAGGATCCGTTCCAACGGCTGCCGCTGGGCCGCATGCAGGGGCGATGACAGCAGCAGTTCGGCCATGCCCAGGATACCCGTGAGGGGTGTGCGCACCTCATGGCCGAGGTTGGCCAGGTAGTGCGATTTGGCCTGCGCCGAGCGCAGCGCCAGCGACAGGCCCTGTGCGGAGACCTGCGCCCGCCGCCCGCGCGCGACACGGCGTACCGCCGCCCATGCCCCGCCGCCGAGCAGCAGCGCGCCCGCCGATATCCGGGCGCCCACCAGCGCCGGGTGGTGCCAGCCGCTGCGCTCCACCCGCAGCAGCAATGACCGGGTTGACGACCAGCTGCCGTCGGGCAAACGTGCCTGGAACTCCAGGCGGTGCTCGCCGGGTGGCAGTCGCGGGAAGCCGCGGGTCCCGCTGCGGCCCACCCGGATCCATTCCCGGTCCAGGCCGCACAGCCGGAACCGGTACTGCTGGCGCGCGCGCATCCCAGCGCCGAGCAAGCGGACGCTGACCTGGATATCCCGATCGTCCGGCTGCAGGTGGAGCACCGCCTTGGAAGGCAGCACCTGCAGCAGGCCACCGCGGTGCAGTTGCACACGCTCCACCACCAGCGCCGGCTCCCCCCTGCACGCGGCCAGGCCCACCGGGTCGAACCGCACCCTGCGGCCGTGTGCATCCACGGCCAGCATGGTCGATCCATCGGCCTGCAGCTGTGCATTGAACACGGCATCGGGTACCCCTTCGCTTCGCGTGTACAGCCGCACCTGGCCCTCGCGGGGGCGAAGACGCAGCAGGCCACGCGCGCTGCTGGCCCACAACGCGCCCTGTGCGTCGCTGGCCAGCGACGCCAACCGCAGCGACGGCAGTCCCTGGCGTGCATCAATCTGCACGCCGGGCCGGGCCACGCCGTCCTGGATGAGATAGCGCCGCACCGTACCCGCACTGGCCACCCACAAGGCGCCGTCCTCGGCCAGGTGCAGCGCGCTGACCTCGCCGTCGACACCGACAACGGGATGGAAGCGACCGTCCGCCCACCGCGTCAGGCCATGACGACCTCCCCACCAGATGCCGTTGCCTGTATCGCAATGCAGGGCCAACGGACCGGGCGGCGGCGCCTGGTCGGCCGCACCCCAGCGCCACTGTCGGGCGCCGGTGCCGCCAGGCAGCTGCCGCTCGATCCCCGTGCCATCCAGACGCCAGCGGCTGCCATCGGCGCAGGCGAGCGCCAGCGGCGGCGCGTCAGGAGCCAGATGCAACCCGCTGATCGCCGGCATTTCCTGCGGCGCCGCATCAAGCGACATGAAGTGCTGCCAGTGCGGGGGCAGCCGCCACACCCCCATATGCCGCCCCAGCAACCAGAGGCTGCCGTGGCGATCTTCCAGGGCCGTGCGGAACCGGGGCACATCGGCGCTGCCCAACGGTGCGATGCCCACCCCGGGCAGCTGACCGCCTCCGCTCTTCCACACCCGGGCGTCCTCGCCCAGCCACGGTCCGCCGCTGCGCGACGCGCCCAGCGCGCGCGTTCCCGCCGGTGCATCCACCGGTTCCAGCCGCCCCTCGTCCGAGGCGCGCCACGGGCCTGCCGCGCCGGCTACCCACAGCCGCTGCCCGGCATCCACCAGCAGCGCGCTGACCGGCGCAGTGGCCAGCATCGTGGGCGGCGGCAGGAAGCGACCGTTCCTCCAGCGGGCCAGGCCGCGCGGCGTTCCCACCCAGAGCGTGCCGTCGGCCGCCAACGCCAGGTGGTCGACGCGACGGTCCGGCAGGCCGTCCGCGTTCACGGTGGGCAGGTACTGACGCAGCCGGTGGCCCGGGTCCAGCCGGAACAGACCCGCGTCGCGCGTACCGAACCACACCACGCCCTCCGGCGTTGGCAGCACAACACCGATCGCCACGCCCGCCAGGGCCGGAAAACGCGCGCTGTCGAAGCGCTCGATGTGGCTGCGGTCGGCCGACAGGCGCATGAGGTGGCCCTGCCCCGTCCCGATCCACAACCGGTCCTGCGCATCCGCCGCCATCGACAGCAACTGGTTGTCGGCCAACCCCTGCTCCATCCGCCAGATCCGGAAGCGCTGGCCATCGAAGCGGGCCAGGCCATCATCGGTGGCGAACCACAGGTAGCCGTCGCGGTCTTCCACCATCTGGTGCACCGCGTTGGACGGCAACCCGTCGGCGGTGGTGAAGCGCAGCGCCATGGGGGGCGCCGCGCGTACCGATGACGCAAGCAGCAGCAGCGCCAGCAGCAGGCCCTGCAGGGGGCCGATCATGCGCCCGTCACCGCGGCAGCCAACCGCGCCCCGGTCACCGGCAGGCGCAGGAAACCATCGAACCCGCCCGCGCGTGCATCGCGCTCGGCGCAGGCATCGGCGCGTGGCGTAAGCGCCACGCGCCGCACCCCCGGCCACAACCAGGGCAGGCGTGCACTCAGCCGCCCGCCCGCCACCACCATGTCCGGATCAGCCGCGATGAGATCCCAGGGCCCGGGATCGACGTCGCGTACCCACGCGTCTGCATTCTCGACCGCCACCACCCGGTGGCCCTGGGAACGCAGCAGCGCACACACCACCTCGACAGCGTCCGGTTCGGTCGCCGGCAGCAGCACCATCACACGCAAGGCGCGCGATGGCACGGCAGCGCACGCGGTGCGGCGCGGCGCGGCGGGCGCCGCGGCGGGTGCAAGCGCCGGCCACGGCAGTGTCAACTCGAACTGGGTGCCACGCCCGCGCTGGCTGTCGACGTCCAGGCGTCCGCCCATGGCATGTGCCAGGTCCCGGCTGATGGCCAGTCCCAGCCCGCTGCCGCCAGGGTGGGCGGCGGTGTCTGCCGTTTCGACCTGGCTGAAGCGCTGGAACAGCCGCCGCACCTGCGCCGGGCTCATCCCCGGGCCGGTGTCGGACACACACAGCACCAGCCCGCGATCCTCCGGCCCGGTGCGTGCGCTCAGGCTGACCTGCCCATGCGCGGTGAACTTGAGGGCGTTGCCCAGCAGGTTCAGCAGAATCTGGCGCAGGCGCTGCACGTCGCCGTGGAAGCAGGCGCCCGCTGGCAACGTGCTGGTCCAATGCAGCAGCAATGCCTTGCGCCGCGCCACCGGCAGCAGCAGCGCATGCAGCTCACGCATGACCTCCACCAGCACGAAGGGCGCTGGGTGCAGCCGCAGGCGGCCTGATTCGATACCGGCCAGGTCCAGCGCATCGTCCATCAACTGCAGGAGGTGGTGCCCCGCCTGCTGCAGGCTGCCGACCTGCTCGCGCTGCACGCCCGACAACGGCGACTGCAGCAGCAGCTCGCTCCAGCCGAGTACCGGCGTCAACGGCGCACGCACCCGGCGGCCCAGTTCGGCCAGGAAGCGGGTGCGCTGCATCGAATCCTGCTCCGCCCGCAGGCGGTGCGCACGCGCCTGGCGCCGCTGCGCGCGTCGCCGCTGCCGGCGGTAGTGCAGCCGCGCTCCCCCCATCAGCGCTGCGCAGATCGCGGCAGCCAAGGCGACACGACCGGTTGTTGTTTCCCACCACCGGGGCACCACGCGCAACGGCAGCTGACGCACCGCCGACCACGGCCCCCCGGCGTGCCGCGCCTTCACCAGCAGGGAGTGCTCACCGGCCGGCAGGCGGGTGAAAAGGCGCTGCGCCACGGGGCCGGTGTCGACCCATGCCGGGTCGTGTCCCAGCAGGCGGAAGTGGTACTGGATGCGATCAGGATCGCCACGACCGAGCAGGTTCACCGCGACCCGCACATGGCGGTCCCCGGTGCCCAGGATCACCGGCGGTGCGGCGATCGGCACCTGGATCACCCGTCCATGCCGACGACGGCTCATTGCATCGAGCACCAGAACCGGCACCTTTGCCGGGGCGCGAAGCGCGCGCGGGTCGAACGCCAGCAGTCCGCCTTCGCGCACGCCTGCCACCAACGCGCCCGAGCCCAACCGAAGCAGCCGCTGCGGAAGCACCTCCTGCACGGGCAGGCCCTGTGCGGTGTCCAGCACCCCCACCTCACCCGCGTGCGGATCCACCCGCAGCACGCCGCGCGCGGCCCCGGCCCACGCCACGCCATCGGCGCCCACCACCAGCGCGTTGGCACGCAGTTGCGGGTACCCCTCGGCGGCGCCAACGCGACGTTCTCGATGCAACCGTCCCTGCGCCAGACGGTACTGCTCCAGGAAGCCCAGGCGGCTGACCCACAGCGTGCCATCGTCGGCTTCGGCGATGGCCGACACGGTCCCGTCGCCATCGCCCGGGACCGGCTCGAAGCGCTCGCGTGCAACAGACCAGCGCATCACGCCTTGCGGATCGGTGGCCCATACCTCGCCATCACGCGTGCACAACAGCTGCCGTAGCAGAACGTCCTGCCTAAGCCCCACCTGCTGCGGTGCCGCACTGTGCAGCCGCTTGCCGTCCGTCGACCACCGTTGGATCGCTCCAGGGTGCGCGAGCCAGACATCGCCGTTCGCGCATATCTGCAGGTGGATGGGCCCTTGGTCCGTGCCCAATCCGAGCCCCCAGTCGCGTTGGCTGCGCCGCTGCGGGTCATGGCGCAGCAACCGGTCGGCACTGGCGACCCAGACCCGTCCCTGGGCATCTTCGGCCACGCCCACCGGGAGCGCGCTGACGCCGGCATGTGGGAACCGGAGCACGTCACGGCCGCGTCCGGTACGCAGGTCAAGGCGCTGCAGGTGCCCGCGACTGCCCGCAACCCACGCGTGGTGCGTTCCCGATGCGGCCAGGCCCAGTGCGTAGTGACTGCCGTTTCCCGACCCGCTGTCGGCGGTGGCGGGCAAGGCCGTGAACTGCCGCCAGCGGGCCGACAACCACCATACGCCGTGCTGCTCACTTATCCACCACAGGTCACCGTTGCGGTCTTCCAGCGCCTGGCGGATCACCACCGGCCCCGGCGCAGTGCCTGGCGCGGGTTGCAGCGTCCACGGCAGGCTGGCGCCGGCTTCCTGCCGCAGCAGCGCCGCGCCCTGTTGCTGCCAGAGCACGCCGTCCGCACTGCGCAGCACGCTGCGTGCCCCGAGCGGCCGAATGTAGGCACCTGCTGCGCTACTCGTTGCCCAGGTGCCATGCGCCGAGGTGACTTCAATTCCCCCGCGTGGATCGGCCCAGAGCGAACGGATCGGCGCTGCGGATCCGGCCGGCAACGCCAGCCGGGCCAGCCGTGTGCCATCCCATCGCCAAAGCGATGCGGCCTGGGCCACCCACAACGCACCTGCGCTGTCGCGCGCGAGTGCCATGACCGGGCCACCCTCCTGCGGCAGCGGCTGCAACGCCCACTGCGGGTCGCGTGGTGCCCGCCGATAGAGCCGATGGTCGCTTCCAATGGCCCAGATCCGGCCGTCGCCGCTGCTGTGCACCTGGCGCAGCAGACCCTGGCGCAGCGCTGACGGGGCCGATGCGGGCAGCCGCTGGAACCCACCACGATCAGCGCCCATCATGACCAGCCCCGCACTGGCCGTTCCCACCCAGAGCCGGTCGAGGGCATCCACGTGGAGCGTGCGCAGGTCGACATCCGGCAAGCCATCCTCGAGGCGCCACAGCCGGTACCGCTGGCCGTCGAAGCGCATCAGGCCGTCGCTGCCCGCCAGCCACAGGTAGCCGGAAGCGTCTTCAGCGATTTCGCGAACGTTGGGGTCGTGCAGGCCGTCGGCCATGCCGAGCAGGCGCGGCGATGGCACATGTACGACACCCGCATGGCCTGCTGCCGGCCACATCAGCAGCAGGGCCAGGAGCAAGGCTACGGGCTGCCCGCGCAGGGCCTCTCGCGGAGGCGTCACCGTCTACCGCACCATCATCGTTCTCATTGCGGCCACGGTAGGGCGATCACGGCCAGCGCGCATCCGCGTTCCCGTAAAAACGTCACAAAGCAGTGAATCAATTTTTGAATTGAATTTGCCGATTTCTGATACGCAGCCTATGGAGAGGTCACCATCCCGGGCGGGCTGCGGCGAGTGGCACACGCCTGCGCGATCGCGGCCACCAGCAGGTCGCCGGTCACCGGCTTGCGCAGGAAGCCATCGAACCCGGCCGCGAGGACCTGCTGTTCGGCATAGGCATCCGAGCGCGCCGTCACCGCGATCAGCGGCAGCGCGTAGCCCATGGCGCGCAGCTGCCCGGCGATGGCGATGCCATCCAGCGCGGGCAGGTCCAGGTCAAGCAGGCCGATGTCGAAACGTCCGGCAGCCACTTCCGACAACGCCGCCAACCCGTGCAGGGCATGCACCACCGTGTGTCCGCGGGCCTGCAGCAGCCCGGCAATGACGTCGGCTACGGTGGCATCGTCTTCCACCAGCAGGATCCGCAACGGTGGCAGGGCAATCGGCGCGCCATGCAGCGGCGCATCCGCAGCGGGCCGCTGGCGCACGGTCCACGGCAACGGCAGGTGCACGGTGAAGCGGGCCCCCTGTCCGGGCGCGGAGTCGATGGCGATGCGTCCGCCCATCGCCACGGCCAGTTCCTGGCAGATCGCCAGGCCCAGGCCACTGCCGCCATAGCGGGACGCCGTGCGCGGGCCGTCCGCCTGTTCGAAACGGTGGAACAGGCGATGCTGCTGGTCCTGGTTGATGCCTGGCCCGGTGTCGGTGACCTCCAGCTCGATACCGCTCCCGCCCGGCACCAGCTCAATGCCCAGACCGACATGGCCGTGTTCGGTGAACTTGATCGCATTGCCCAGCAGGTTCATCAGGATCTGGCGCACGCGCATCTCGTCGCCACTGACCTGCACCGGGCCGGGCAGGTTGAAGCTGCGCTCGAAGGCCAGCCCGCGATGATGTGCCATCGGTTCCATGAGCGTTTCAACCTGGGCCAGCATCGACATCAGGTCAAACGGCCGGATGTCCAGTTCCAGCCGCCCCGCTTCGATCCGGGCCAGATCCAGCGCGTCATTGACCAGCCGCAGCAGATGGGTACCGGCGTGCTGGATGGACGAGGCATAGCCGCGCTGCAGCTCGTCCAGTGGCGTGGCCAGCAGCAGTTCGCTCATGCCCAGCACACCGGTCATGGGGGTACGCACCTCATGGCCGAGCGTGGCAAGGAACCGGCTCTTGGCCTGCGACGCCTGTTCGGCGATCTGCTGCTTGTGCACGGTCAGATGCCATTGCTGGCGGCGGCGCAGACGGGCGCGGGCAAACGCCGCCACGGCGGCCACCAGCAGCAGCCACAGCACCACGTAGCCCAGCACGGCCCAGCTGCTGCGCCACCACGGTGGCTGTACCTGCACGGTGATCGTGCGTGACGGGGTCCATTCCCCATGCGGGGGAGCGGCCTGCACGTCGATGGCGTACTGGCCTGGCGGCAACCGCGACAGCAGGCGTTCGCCATCTGCGTTCTGCATCACCCAGTTCTGGTCATAGCCGGACACGCGGTAGCGGTAGCGGTTGCCCATCGGGCTGGCATAGGACAGCAGGCGCGCCGAGATGATCAGATCGCGATCGCCCGGGCCCAGCACCAGCGGCGCGTTGACCGGCAGCGACTGCTGGCCTTCGGCATCGTCGCGGCGTACCTGGATGTTGTCGATGACCAGCTGCGAAGGCGGCAGCGGCGTGTCTGCTGCATCCGGGTCGAAACCCACCAACCCGGTCGCGGTGACGGCCAGCACCCGGCCGTCGGCACCGGCCACGGGTGGGCGTCCGCTGAATTCCCGATCCGGCAGCCCGTCCTTCTCGCCGTACAGCCGCAGCCGACGTTCGCGGGAATGCCAGCACACCAGCCCACGCGTGGTGGTGGCCCACACCTGCCCGTTACGGCCAAGCGCGATACCCCCCATCGACACCGGCGGCATTCCCTGCGCGGCCCCGACCCGTTCCCGCAGCGTCATGCTGAGCCCGTCCCACCGGTAGCGCTCCAGTGCGCCACTGCGCGCCATCCAGACCTCATCGGCACTGACCCAGGCCATGTCGAAGAGGTTGCCGGGCGCAATGCCGGGCACGCGTTCAAAGCGGTCCTTCTGCCACCGCAGCAGCCCCATCTCGCCCGTTTCGCCCATGTCGCCCATGATCCACAGCCCGCCGCGCGGATCGAACAGCATCTGCTCCACCGGCACATCGACCAGGCCGCGGCCGTCACCGATGCGGATGTCGTCGAGCAGCTTGCCCTGCGCGTCCCGGCGCTGCACGCCGTAGTTGGTGATCGACATCCACAGATCACCGTTGGGCGCTTCGCGGATCAGCTCAATGCGTTGGCGCACATCCGCGCCGCCTCCGATCTTCCACTCGCGCAGCTGTCCGGTCTTTGGCTGGAACAGCCCCAGCCTTCCGGCCCGACCGAGCCAGAGCGCACCATCGGCGCGCGGCAACACCGACCTGACCGCTCCCACGCCGATCTGCTTCTCAGTGGCTATCTGGTGCAGGCTTCCGCCCGCATCCAACCGGTACACCCCATGCGCCCCGGCGACGTAATAGTCGTTGCCTGCCGCAGCTGCCCCGAGCAGGTACGCACTGTCCAGGGGTTTTCCATCGAGCTGGTACCAGGTGGAGAAACGCTTCCAGTCCGGAGGGAGGTAGGCCAGGCCCTGGGTCAGCATGGCCACCCACAGTCCCCCCTCGTGGTCCTGCAGCATGTCCAGCACGCCGCTGCGTTCGGTCAGGAATCCGCTGCCGCCATCGCCGGCCAGCAGGCGCAGCTGGGCATCATCGCCGCGATACAGGCCGTCGGCCGTGCCCAGCCAGTAGCCGCCATTGCGATCATGCAGCACCGAGGCGGCACGCACATCGGCGCCCACCTTCCACGGTGCCGGGCGCGCGTCGCCGTCGGGACTGATCCGGAACAGCCCTCCCTCGGTACCGGCCCACACCGTGCCATCGGGGTCGCGGGTCAACCGGAACACGCTTTTGCCGCCCAGCACCGCCGGCGCGATCCGGGTGAAGCCGCGGCCGTCCCAGCGCGCCACGCCGCTGCCGGTACCCACCCAGACATGGCCTGCAGGATCGGACAGCAGGCTGTAGATGGTGTCGTCGGGAAGCGCTGCCGGATCGGCCGCGTTGGCCTGGTAGCGGACCAGCGTCCCGTCCTCTTCCCGCCGGCAGATGCCATGGCGGTTGGTGCCGATCCACAAGGCCTTGCCCGCATACGCCAGCGACCAGAACTGCCCCTCGCAATGCTGGTCGAGGTCTGGGAACCGCTCGAAGCGTTCGCGGCCAGGCCCGAGCATGCTCAGGCCAACGCCGTTGCTGCCCACCCAGACCCGATCCAGCGGGTCGACCAGCAGCGTCTCGATCTCGTTGCCCGGCAGCGAGCCGGGATCGTCGGGTTCATTGCGCCAGACCCGCAGGCCAACGCCGTCGATGCGGGCCAGGCCATCATCGGTGGCGGCCCAGATGTAGCCCTGACGGTCCTGCGCCAGGGCAAGCACCATGCGCGAGGGCATGCCTTCGGCGGCGCCGAGGCGGCGCATGCGCGGTGTCTCTGCCGATGTCCCTGCGGCCCACAACGCCGACGGCACCGCATACAACGCCAGTGCCAGCAGCACGATGCCTGCCCGCCAACCGCGCGCGCTCAACGCCATCGAGTTCTCCCTGTTGCCCGGGATTGTCACACAGTGCGCTGCACAACGCCCCGGTCGCGCGCTGCGGGGCGCACCACGATCTGTTGCAGCCATGGTGCTGCCAGGCATCACGGAGCAGCGCGTATGATCGGCCCAGCCCTGAACGGAGCCGGCCGTGACCAAGCGCCTGACCCTTGCCCTGCTGTTGTGTACCGCCCCCTGGGCGGCGAGCGCCGCGCCCGATACCTACCGCCTCGACCCGGTGCATACACGGGTGCTGTTCGCGGTGGAGCACGCCGGTTTCTCGCAGGCACTGGGCACCGTCTCGGGCAGCGAAGGCGTGCTTGCCTTCGATCCCGACGACTGGAGCAGCGCCACGCTCACGGTCAGCGTGCCGCTGCAACGCCTGGATCTTGGCGATGACAAATGGAACAAGGCCGCGCTGGCGCGCAACCTGCTCGATGCCGAGCGCCATCCCGAGGCCCGGTTCGTATCCACCCGCATCGAACCGGTCGATGCCGCCCATGCGCGGGTGATCGGTGAGCTGACCCTGCGCGGGGTCAGCCACGAGGTCGCGCTTGATGTCACGCTCAACGCCGTCAAGCGCCACCCGATGCCGCCATTCCGCCGTACTGCCGGGTTTTCAGCCACAGCCACCCTGAGCCGAAGCGCGTTCGGGGTGGATGCGTGGCCGTCGATGATCGGCGACCAGGTCCAGCTGCGCATCGAAGCCGAAGCCCTTCGCGACCGCAGTGCCACCGATCCGCAGGACACACCGTCCGTCGACCCGCCGGGAACTCCGGAACCGATCGACGACTCCGACACTCCCTCTACTTCGCCAGCCCGGAAGCGCTCGCCATGACGACCCGAAACACCCGTGACCGCTGGGGCAGTGTCAGCCAGGGACTGCACTGGCTGATCGCCCTGCTCATCCTCCTGCTCGGCATCGTCGGCCTGACCATGGGCGAACTGCCACGCACCCCGAAGTATTTCTGGGTCTACACCGCGCACAAATCGCTGGGCATCACCGTGCTGGCCCTGGTGGCGCTGCGCCTGGGCTGGCGCCTGTATGCCGGCGCGCCCGAACCGGTACCCGGAACCCCGACCTGGCAGGAACGCATCGCCTCGGCCACCCACTGGTTGCTGTACGTGCTGATGTTCGCGCTGCCGTTGTCGGGCTGGGTCTACGATTCGGCCAGTGGCCTGCGGCCGTTCCGCTGGTTCGGGCTGGTCGACGTGCCCAAGCTGGTCGCGCCCAACCCGGGCGCGCGCGATATTTCCCATGCCATCCATGAGTGGGGCTTCTGGGTGCTGATCGCCGTGGTGGTCGCCCATGCCGGCGCTGCCTTGTACCACCACCTTTTCCAACGCGATGCCACGCTTGCGCGCATGCTGCCGCAGGGCTGGCTCGCCTCCCCCCAGAAGGACTGACGATGAACATCAAGCTCACCTCCCCCGCCGCCGTGGCTGCCGCGCTGGCCGGCCTGATGGCCACCGCCCCGGTGCTTGCCGCCGACTACGTGCAGGCCGCCAACAACGGCTCCACGTTGGTTTTTGCCACCAAATATGACGGTGAAGTGTTCACGGGAAGCTTCCCCGGCTTCTCGACCAAGGTCAGCTTCGATCCGGTCGACCCCGCCGCCGGCACGCTGGACGTGACCATTCCACTGGCCGGCGCAACGTCGGGCAACAGCGACCGCGATTCGACGCTGCAGGGTGCGGAATTCTTCAATGTGGCCAAGTTCGCCACAGCCCGATACACCGCCAAAGGCTTCACCAGGAGCGGCGACAAGTACGTGGCCAATGGCACGCTGGAACTGCGCGGGGTGAGCAAGCCGGTTACCTTCACTTTCGAATTGAAGCCCGGTCCCAACCCGGTGCTGACCGGCAAGGCCACGGTCAAGCGCCTGGACTTCGGCGTGGGCGGCGGTGACGACTGGAAAGACACCAGGAACATCCCGGACGACACCGCGATCAGCACCGTGGTCAAGCTGCAGGCGAAGTAACCCCTCCCGTGGCGCCGGCCAACGGCCGGCGCTACCGGTGCCCGCTCATCCACGCCGACAGGGTGGACGCATCGAAGGGCCAGTCCAGCTCACGCCCCTGCCCATCGCACAGCACCGGCACGCGGCTGCCATAGCGGGCCTCCAGGGCCGCGTCATCATCGATGAACACACTGTCGAGCCCGGGGACCCGGGCCTGGGCCAGGACCGCGAGGGCCAGGTCGCAGAGGTGGCAGTCGTCGCGCTGGTACAGGATGAACATAGGCTCGATATGTTGCGTTGCAGCCAGGGTGGCGGGCCCGGACAGCATAGAATAGTGCTCCATCCGATACCCGCAGTTTGGCAATCATGGCTGTCAGCACGTTCGACGTTTTCAAGATCGGCATTGGCCCGAGCTCCTCGCACACCGTAGGACCGATGAAGGCCGCCGAACGCTTCGTGCACCGCTGGCTGCTGGACCCGGGCTGCCTGCAGGACGTGGTGCGCATCCGCGCCGACGTGTATGGCTCGCTGGCGTTGACCGGCCGCGGCCATGGCACTGACAAGGCCGTGCTGCTGGGCCTGGAAGGCCAGCGACCGAACCAGATCGATCCGGACATCATTCCCGGCACGCTCGAGCGGATCCGCAGCAGCAAGCGCATCCGGTTGATGGGCACCCATGAGATCGCCTTCGACGAGAAGCGCGACCTGGGCCTGAACAAGCGCCAGAAGCTGCCCTACCACACCAATGGCATGCGCTTCACCGCGTACGACGCGCAGGACCAGGTGATCGCCACGCGCGATTACTACTCGGTGGGCGGTGGCTTCGTGGTCAACCAGGACGACGCGGCCGATGACCGCATCGTGCCCGATGAAACCCCGCTGCCCTACCCGTTCAAGAGCGGCGACGAGCTGCTGGCGCAGACCGCACGTAGTGGGCTGAGCATTGCCCAGCTGATGTTCGAGAACGAGAAGTGCTGGCGCAGCGAAGACGAAATCCGCGACCAGCTGCGCGAGATCTGGGACGCGATGCAGCAATGCTGCGCCCGGGGCATCCGCCAGGAAGGCACCCTGCCCGGTGGCCTGCATGTGTCGCGCCGCGCCCCGGCGCTGTACCGCGAGCTTTCATCCAAGCCGGAAGCGGCCATGCGCGACCCGCTCACCACGCTGGACTGGGTCAACCTGTACGCGCTGGCGGTCAACGAAGAGAACGCAGCCGGTGGCCGCGTTGTCACCGCGCCGACCAATGGTGCGGCCGGCGTGCTGCCGGCGGTGCTGCATTATTTCGACCGCTTCTGCCCCGGCGCCAATGAACAGCGCGTGTTCGATTTCCTGCTCACCTCGGCCGCGATCGGCATCCTGTACAAGGAAAATGCCTCGATTTCCGGCGCCGAAGTCGGCTGCCAGGGCGAAGTCGGCGTGGCCTGCTCGATGGCCGCCGGCGGCCTGGTCGCCGCGCTGGGCGGCAATCCCAGCCAGATCGAGAACGCCGCCGAAATCGGCATGGAGCACAACCTGGGCCTGACCTGCGACCCGATCGGCGGGCTGGTGCAGATTCCCTGCATCGAGCGCAATGCGATGGGCGCGGTGAAGGCGATCAACGCCTCGCGCATGGCCATGCGCGGCGACGGCAAGCACAAGGTGTCGCTGGACAAGGTGATCAAGACCATGCGCGATACCGGCCGCGACATGCAGGACAAATACAAGGAAACCAGCCGCGGCGGGCTCGCGGTCAACGTCATCGAGTGCTGATCGGAGACGCGCGGGCGGTTATCCTCGGGGTTCCCCCACTGGAGACCGCCATGCGCATCCTGGCCGCCGCCCTGCTTGCCTGCCTGCCCCTGACCTCGTTCGCCGCCGACACCTACGACGCGCGCCTGCAGGCCTTCGACTACGGTTGGCCGATCAAGACCTTCAGCTTCGATTCGCAGCGCCAGCCGCTGGAAATGGCCTACCTGGACGTGGCGCCTGCCGGCCGCCAGGTCGGCACGGTGGTGCTGTTGCACGGCAAGAATTTCTGCGCGGGCACCTGGCGTGATGCCATCACCGCGTTGAGCAGCGCCGGCTACCGGGTAATTGCGCCGGACCAGATCGGCTTCTGCAAATCGAGCAAGCCACTGCGCTACCAGTACTCCTTCGGCCAGCTGGCCGCCAACACGCAGGCGCTGTTGGCGCATCTCAAACTGGACACCACCAAAGTCGACCTGGTCGGCCATTCGATGGGCGGCATGCTGGCCGCGCGGTTCGCGCTGATGTATCCGCAGCAGCTGCGCCAGCTGGCGCTGGTCAATCCGATCGGGCTGGAAGACTGGAAGGCCAAGGGCGTGCCTTGGCGCAGTGTGGATGCGTGGTATGCCAACGAACTGAACACCAGTTTCGACAGCATCAAGAAGTACCAGCTTGACGTCTACTACAGCGGCCAGTGGACGCCGGAGTTCGAACACTGGGCACGCATGCAGGCCGGGATGTATGCCGGCCCCGGCAAGCAGGCCGTGGCCTGGAGCCAGGCGCTGACCTCGGACATGGTGTTCAACCAGCCGGTCGTGCATGAGCTGGCCAACATCCGCGTGCCGACCACGCTGTTCATCGGCCAGAAGGACCGCACCGCGATCGGGCGTGACCTGGCCCCGCCGGCATTGAAAGGTGCGCTGGGCGACTACCCTGCCCTGGGCAAGGCTGCCGCCGCCGCAATCCCCGGCGCGACGCTGGTGAGCTTCGACGACCTGGGGCATTCGCCGCAGGTGCAGGACCCCTCGCGGTTCAACGCGGCGTTGTTGAAGGCGTTGAAGGGCGGGTGATCGACAACACGTCGTCCAACAAGGCGGCAGCGGTGACCCCGGCCCCCGCACCCGGCCCCTGGATCAACAACGGCTGCACGTTGTAGCGGTCGCTGTGGATCGCCACGCGATTGTCGGTCTGCGCACCGCCGGCCAGCGGATGGTCCAGCGGCACGATCCGCAGCCCGACCGAGGCGCCGTCGTGGTCGAAGCCGCCGATGAAGCGCAGGCAGCCGCCCTGCGCGCGTGCCTGCTCCCAGTGCCGCTGCAGCGGCGCGTCCAGCAGGGCCAGCTGTTCGATCGCCGCGGTGGTCGGCAGCGCCGCCAGTGCATCGGGCACCAGCGAGTTCACGGCCACCTGCTCGGCGCGCAGCGCGATGCCGCTGGCGCGGGCAAGGATCAGGAGTTTGCGGCGCACGTCCTCACCGGACAGGTCCACGCGCGGGTCCGGCTCGGTGTACCCCGCGCCCGCCGCCTCGCGCACCCACGCCGAGAAGGGGCGCTGACCGTCGTAGTGATGGAACAGCCACGCCAACGACCCCGACAGCACGCCTTCCACCCGGTGGATGCGGTCGCCGCCGGCCACCAGCCCGCGCAGGCTGCTCAACAGCGGCAGCCCTGCGCCAACCGTGGCACTGTCGCCGTAACACGCACCACCGTCCAGCCCGCTACCCGCGATGGCCTGTGCACGCGCCAGCTGTGCGCCCTGCCCCAGCTTGTTGGCTGTCACCACGTGCACGCCGCGCGCCAGCCACTGCTCATGCCAGTTGGCCACATCGTCGCTCGCGGTGGCGTCCACCACCACGTCACCGCGTTGCAGACCTTCGGCTTCGGCCCAGGGTTGCAGCGCGGGCGCCGTGCGCGCGGCATCGTTGGCGCGCGCCAGGGCCCGCGCCGGTTGCTGTTCGCAGGCGCGTGCCGTGCGCGAGTTGGCCAGCCACGAGAACTGGGGCAACTCGACGCCTCGTGCTTCGAGCGCCTGGTAGCGCTGCACGAACGCGGTTCCAACGGTGCCCGTACCCAGCAACGCCAAGCGACGTGGCGCCGGTCGCGCGAAAGGCAGTACCGCACTCATGCGTCCACCAGCCTGCGCTGGGCCAGCTGCGCCAGGCGGTCGATCACCGCCTGGGCCCGCTCCAGGCCGGCCTGCAGGTCCGCGACCAGGTCTTCAGCCGCTTCGATACCCACCGACAGGCGCAGCAGGCCCTCACTGATTCCCGCATGGGCGCGGGCCTCGGCGGTCATCGCCGCGTGGGTCATGGTGGCCGGGTGCGCGACCAGGCTTTCCACCCCGCCCAGCGATTCGGCCAGGGTGAAGCAGCGCAGGCCATCGACGAAGGCGCGCACCGCCGCGTGCGGGTCATCGCCCGGGCACGAGGCCAGTTCAAACGACAGCATCGCGCCGAACCCGCTCTGCTGGCGCGCGGCAATCGCGTGGCCGGGGTGCGATTCCAGGCCGGGGTAGTAGACATTGGCCACCGCGTCGCTGGCGGCCAGCAGCTGCACGATCTCGGCGGTGTTTTCCTGGTGCACGCGCAGCCGCGCGCCGAGCGTCCGCAGGCCGCGCAGGGTCAGGAAGGCATCGAACGGCGAACCGGTCAGGCCGAGTGCGTTGGCCCACCACACCAGCTGCTCGTGCAACGCCGGATCGCGCGCCACCACGGCGCCACCGACCACATCGCTGTGGCCGTTTATGTACTTGGTGGTCGAATGCAGCACCACATCGGCGCCGAAGGCGATCGGCTGCTGAAGCGCCGGTGACAGGAAGGTGTTGTCGACCACCACCTTCGCACCGGCGCGGTGCGCGGCATCGATGACGAAGCGCAGGTCGGTGATGCGCAGCAGCGGGTTGGACGGAGTCTCGATCAACACCAGCGTGGGCGACTGCGCCAGCGCGTCGGCCAGCGAACGCGGGTCGGTCAGGTCGGCGGTGACCAGCTGGAAGTGACCCTTCTTGGCCAGCGCGTTGAACAGCCGCCAGCTGCCACCGTAGGCGTCGTGCGGCACCACCAGGGTGTCGCCCGGTTCCAGCAGCGCATTGAGCACCAGATTGATCGCGCCCATGCCGGTGGAGGTGATCACCCCGCCAGCACCGCCTTCGAGTTCGGCCAGCGCCTCACCGAGCAGGTCACGGGTGGGGTTGCCGCTGCGGGTGTAGTCGTACTGGCGCTTGTTGCCGAAGCCATCGAAGCTGAAGTTCGACGACAGCACGATCGGCGGGGTCACCGCCCCGTGCGCGGTATCGCGATCGATACCGGCGCGCACGGCGGCGGTGACTCGGCTACAGGTCGGCTCGGAACCGGCGGACTGGCTCATGCGTTTTCTCCCGGGGTACGGAATGCGGTGGCGAGGATCGCGTCGATGCGATCGGTTTCTTTGAGGAAGGCGTCATGGCCATAGGGCGAGCGCAGCACGCGCAGGCTGCCGCGCGGGCCCAGCCCTTCAACCAGGCCGACCAGGTCGGCCAGCGGCACCAGGCGGTCGCCTTCTACGGCCACCACGACGGTGGGTACGCTGATCGCGGCGGGGTCGATGCGGTGCAGGTCGATCGATTCGGACAGGCGCAGGTACGCCTCCACCGGGGTGCGCGCGACGTACTGCGCGCCGGCGGCATCCAGGTAATCTTCGGCCGCCACGCGGACACGCCCGTTGACCACTTCCGGCGGTGCATCGAAGCGCTCGCCAAATTCTTCCGGCGTGCGGTAGCTGAGCATGGCGAACTGCCGGGCCAGCGCCAGGCCGTGGCTTTCGCCGCACTGCAGCTGGCCCAGCGCAACCGCGCGGCGCTGCAGCGCGCGCCAGGCGGCGGCATAGGGATGCGGGCGATGCGCGCCGCTGACCGCGACCAGCTTGGCCAACCGCTGCGGGTGGCGCACTGCGAACTGCTGGCCCACCAGCGCACCGTAGGAGTAGCCCACGAAGCACTGCAGCTGGGTAATGCCGAGGTGATCGAGCAGCAGAGCGAGCGCATCGGCCTGGTCGGCGGTGTCGATCGGCAGGTCCAGTGCGCCGTCGGCACCGATGAAATCGAAGGCCAGGATGCGGCGCGAGGCCGGATCCAGCGCGCGACCGGGTGCCACCAGGCCCTCCGCCCAGCCCTTCTCGGGGAACTCGGCATTGGCGGCCACATGCCGGTGTGCGGAAATGCCACCGGCCAGCACCACCACGGGCGCCAGTTCACGGCCCACCAGTTCGTAGCGCAGCCGCACCGGGCGCGCCCCCCCGTGGCGCATCGACAGGATCGCGGCGATCTCGCCGCGAACGGCGCTGCGCCCGGCATCAACCGGAACGCTCAAGGGGGCGAAGGAGTCGGAAGCAACGGCGGCGGTGGCGAAACTCATGGCGATATCCCGAAGAGGAAAACGGCCATCGAGCTTTCGCGGAGCTCGCGTTCGAAGCGCACGCACGGTGCACGGTTCGAACCATCTTTCGGAAGACACCACGGTCCCCGCAGGATTTGGCACCTACGCAGGTCGCTTTCGCGCCTGCGGGCTGCCCCGGCTTCAAAGGGCCTGTCCCTCTGCCGGTCTCGATGGTGGAGCCACGATGCCAGCACATTCCGGGCATGTCAATCCTTCCATCTGGATGAAGCGATATAGTTTTTTCTCATCAGCCCGCAGCCGCCCTCTTTCCTGAACGAACGCGGTTGCGTAGAGTCCGCGCACCCTCACTGGAAGCTCGCTGATGCGCCGGATCCTGCTGCTCACCCTGCTGGCGTGCCCGTTGATGGCACCGGCCGCTGAATCCAACGGTGGAGCGGACTGGCGCGGCGGCTGGGGATTGGTGCGCCCGGCCGACCAGGCGCCGCAGGGGGCGCGGAGCGGCACGCTGGCCTCGGTGAAGCTCGAAGTGGGCGCCGCGTACTGGCAGGCGCGGGTCGACAACCACCTCACCGGCCCGGTGCAGATCGCCCTGCGCCAGGACGCGGGTGCCGCGCTGCTGCCGGGGCTGCCCCTGCAAACCGTGCTGCCGGGCTCGGCGAGCGTGGTGGTAGCGCGGCTGCAGCTGCCACCAGATACCGAACGCCTGAACCTGCTGCTGGACGCGGTTCCCGGCGACCCGGCGGCGCGGCCGCAGGACGTGGCCTACCAGCTGCCCTTTGATGCGCGCCGGTTCCAGGTCAGCCAGGCGCCGCAGGGGCGTTTCAGCCACAACGATGCTGAAAACCGCGACGCGGTGGACTTCGCGCTGCCCGAAGGCACCCCGGTGCTTGCTGCCCGCGCGGGCAAGGTGATGCAGGTGCAGGGCAACTTCAGCGGCAACGGGCAGGATCCCGCGCGCGACCGCGACCGCGCCAACTTCATCCGGGTCCTGCATGAAGACGGCAGCATGGCCGTGTACGCCCACCTGCGCGAAAACGGGGTACTGGTGCGCAGCGGCCAGCGTGTCGAGGCCGGCCAGCGCATCGGTGTTTCCGGCAACACCGGCTACAGCACCGCCCCACACCTGCATTTCGTGGTCCAGGCCAATGCCGGCATGCAGCTGCGCTCGATTCCGGTACGCATCGTGGCCCCCCAGGGCGAGCTGCATTTCGCGCGTGAAGAGGCCGACGGCGGCGACGCGGCCAGCCACTGACCCGCCGGGCGGGGCGGCCCGGTATACTGGCGGGCTTATCTCCATGAGAAGCGCCCCGGGCGGGCGCGTCACGCCATGTCCGAAGTCGCTACCGAAGCTGCGCGCCGCCGCACCTTCGCCATCATTTCCCACCCTGACGCCGGCAAGACCACGCTGACCGAGAAGCTGCTGCTGTTCGGCGGTGCGATCCAGATGGCCGGCTCGGTCAAGGGCCGCAAGGCCGCGCGCCATGCCACCTCGGACTGGATGGCGCTGGAAAAGGAGCGCGGCATCTCGGTCACCTCATCGGTGATGCAGTTCCCGTACGAAGGCAAGATCGTCAACCTGCTCGACACCCCCGGCCACGCCGACTTCGGCGAGGATACCTACCGCGTGCTTACCGCGGTGGACTCGGCGCTGATGGTGATCGACGTGGCCAAGGGCGTGGAAGAGCGCACGATCAAGCTGATGGAGGTGTGCCGCCTGCGCGACACCCCGATCATGACCTTCATCAACAAGCTCGACCGCGAGGGCAAGGAGCCAATCGACCTGCTGGACGAGGTGGAAAGCGTGCTGGGCATCCAGTGCGCGCCGGTGACCTGGCCGATCGGCATGGGCCAGCGCCTGAAGGGCGTGGTCCACCTGATCAGCGGCGAAGTGCACCTGTACGAACAGGGCCGCAACTTCACCCGGCAGGATTCGACCATTTTCCCGTCGATCGATTCACCGGGCCTGGCCGAAAAGATCGGCGCGGGCATGCTGGCCGAACTGCGCGACGAGCTGGAACTGGTGCAGGGCGCCAGCCACGCGTTCGATCTTGATGCCTACCTGGCCGGCAGGCAGACGCCGGTGTTCTTCGGTTCGGGCGTGAACAACTTCGGCGTGCAGCCGCTGCTGGACTTCTTCGTCGAGCACGCGCCGTCGCCCCAGGCACGCGCCACCACTGGTCGGGTGATCGCCCCACAGGAAAACAAGCTGACCGGCTTCGTGTTCAAGATCCAGGCCAACATGGACCCGCAGCACCGTGACCGCGTGGCGTTCATGCGGGTCTGTTCGGGGCGCTTCGTAGCGGGAATGAAGACCTTCCACGTGCGCACCGGCAAGGAAATGAAGCTGGCCAACGCGCTGACCTTCATGGCCAGTGACCGCGAAATCGCCGCTGAAGCATGGCCGGGCGATGTCATCGGCATCCACAACCACGGCACCATCTCCATCGGCGACACGTTCACCGAAGGCGAAGCGGTGAGCTTCACCGGCATCCCGAACTTCGCGCCGGAACTGTTCCGTCGCGCGCGCCTGCGCGATCCGCTCAAGCTCAAGCAGCTGCAGAAGGGCCTTGCGCAGCTGTCCGAAGAAGGCGCCACCCAGTTCTTCCGCCCGCTGATGAGCAACGACCTGATCCTGGGCGCGGTGGGCGTGCTGCAGTTCGACGTGGCCGCCTACCGGCTGAAGGACGAGTACGGCGTGGAAGCGACCTTCGAGCCGGTGAGCGTGACCACGGCGCGCTGGGTGACCTGCAACGATGCGAAGAAGCTGGAAGAGTTCCGCGAGAAGAATGCGGGCAACCTCAGCATCGACGCGGCGGGCCAGCTGGTCTACCTGGCGCCGACCCGGGTCAACCTGCAGCTGGCGCAGGAACGCGCGCCGGACGTGCGCTTCGCGGCAACCCGCGAAGCGGCGCACAGCATGTCGGTCGCCTGACCTGGCGAAACCGGCGATGATAGGGGGGAGCGGGCTCCCCCTCCCCGCGCGACGATCATCGCCATGACCTCTGTTGCTTCCGTACGTGAAGAAATCGCCAGCGCCCTGACCCACGGGCTGGGCGCGGTGGCCGCGCTTGCCGGCAGCGCGGTATTGATCACCCTGGCCGCGATCTACGGCGACGCCTGGCAGCTGGCCAGCGCCATCGTGTTCGGCGTGGCACTGCTGCTGCTTTACACGGCCTCCACGCTCTACCACGCCATCCAGCACCCGATCGCCAAGGGCCGGCTGAAAGTATTCGACCACTGCGCGATCTACCTGCTGATCGCCGGCACCTATACCCCATTCACCCTGATCGGCCTTCGGGGTCCCTGGGGCTGGGGCATGTTCACGGCCATCTGGGCACTGGCGCTCGCTGGCGTGGTCTTCAAGCTGTTCTTCACCGGCCGCTTCAAGCTGCTCTCCACGATCATCTACATCGCGATGGGCTGGATGGTGCTGGTGGCGATCAAGCCGATGTGGTCCCACATCGACGGCTGGACCCTGGGCTGGCTGTTTGCCGGTGGCCTGTCCTACACGCTGGGCACCTATTTCTACCACCGCGAATCCATCCCCTACTCCCACGCGATCTGGCACCTGTTCGTGATCGGCGGAAGTGTCTGTCACTTCGTTGCGGTTACTGCACAGATTCTTTGAAGCAACCGCAACCGCAACGGCAACAGCAGGTTGCCGTTTGCTTGCTGTTTAGGGGCGGTGTGGGTGGGCCGCCGGGACACGCCGCAAGTACGTCCTTGTAGGCTCGTTCGCGCCATCCATGGCGCTCTACGGTCCCGTCAACCCACCCACACCGCCCCTTCGACATCTGGTCGGCAGGCAACGGAGATCAAGAGCAGGCCCTTGCTCTTCCCACCGCTGAGAAACTGCTTGGGGGCGGGCGGGGGTAGCCCATGCCGGGACCGTAGAGCGCCATGGATGGCGCGAACGAGCCCCCATGGATGGGTTTACGGCGTGGCCCGGCATGGGCTACCCCCGCCCGCCCAGCACGTATCAATGAATAGCAAGCGCTCCAGCCTTGGCTTCGGCTTTGGCGCCACACTGACGCGATCCTTACCAATGCTTCGCGTTGCCTGCACGATGAACGGGCAAGGATGGGCGGGTGAATACCGTTCCCGCTCCTACGCCCGTTGCGCCATCCTCCCGCTCACGCTGGCGTTTTCGCCGACCGGGCAAGCGCGGGCAGCGCTGGCTGGCGGTGCTGGTTTTCCTTTTCGCGCTGATCCTGCTGGTGATCGCGCTGTGGGACTGGAACTGGTTCAAAGGCCCCGTCGAGCGCGCCGTGCAGGCCAAGACCGGCCGCGAATTCCATATTGGCGGCAATCTGGATGTCGATCTCGGGCGCACCCTTACCGTGCGCGCCGATGGCCTGACGTTCGCCAATGCCGAATGGTCCAAGACCCCACGGATGGCGAGCGCCGACCGCGCCGAGATCGACCTGCGCGCCTGGCCCCTGCTGCGTGGCGATATCCGCATTCCGGAAATCCGCCTGACCCGCCCCGATCTGCTGCTGGAAACCGCGCCTGGCAAGGACCAGCCCGGCAACTGGGATTTTCTTGGCCCCAGCGATGGCGAACCGCCGGTGCTGCAGCGACTGCTGGTTGACGATGGGCGCCTGAAATTCCTCGATGCCGCCGGTAAAACGGACATCCTGGTCGCGATCACCAGCGGCAAACCACGCAATGCCGACAGCGCACCGCCGCTGCTAGTCAGCGGCAAGGGCCGCTGGCAGGGCAATCCGTTCACCTTGGCAGGCAACACCGAATCGCCGTTGGAACTGACCAACAGCGAGCATCCGTTCCGCATCCATCTGGATGGCCGTGCCGGCAGTACCCACGCCATTGCCAGCGGCACCCTGACCAACCCGTTCGCCCTGCGCACCTTCGATCTTGATTTCGCGCTCAGCGGCCAGGACATGGAAGACCTGTATCCACTGATCGGCCTGGCCATCCCCTCCACCCCGCCGTATCGCCTGAAAGGCCGCCTCAAGCGCAACAACGATGTCTGGCGGTACGAGAACTTTACCGGTGTCGCCGGCGACAGCGACCTGGGCGGTACCGCGCAGATCGACGTCAGTGGCGACCGCCCCTTCCTCAAGGCCGAGCTTGTTTCCAAGCGCCTGGACTTCGACGACCTTGCCGGCTTCGTCGGCGCCCCGCCCAAGACCGGCGCCGGCGAATCGGCCAATGCCGAACAGAAGGCCGAGGCCGCCGCACTCGCAGTGAAGGCGCGCGTGCTTCCGGATACGCCCTACGACCTCAGCAAGCTCCGCGCGATGGATGCCGATGTGCACTGGAAGGCGCAGCGCATCAACTCCCCCGCGCTGCCGCTGGACGACATGGATGCACACCTGAAGCTGGACGACGGCCTGCTGCGCCTGGAGCCGCTCAACTTCGGGGTCGCCGGCGGCGACATCCGCAGCACCATCCGCATGGATGCACGCAAGCCGACCATTGCCACCCAGCTCAAGGCCAGCATCCGCAAGGTGCAGCTGGGCGGGCTGTTCCCCGACGCGAAACTGGCCGAGCAGGCCTCCGGTGGCATCAGTGGTGAGATCAACCTCACCGGCAACGGCAACTCGATCGCATCCATGCTGGGAAGCTCCGATGGCGCTGTTGCGGTGGGCATCGGCCGCGGCCATGTCGGCAACCTGATCATGGAACTGGCCGGCCTGGACGTGGCCGAATCGCTGAAGTTCCTGTTCACCGGCGACAAGCAGATTCCGCTGCGCTGCGCGTGGGGCGATTTCGGCGTGAAGCAGGGCCTGATGACCTCGCAGCAGCTGGCGTTTGATACCACCGATACGCTGATCCTTGGAGAAGGCACGGTGGACCTGAAGCAGGAAAAGCTCGACCTGCTACTGCGCCCCCGTCCGAAGGACATCAGCATCCTGGCACTGCGTTCGCCGCTGCGCATCGGCGGCACGTTCAAGGATCCGTCGTTCCGGCCGGACTTCAAGGCGCTCGGGCTGCGAGGTGCCATCGCGCTCACGCTGGGCAGCATTGCCCCGCCTGCCGCGCTGCTGGCCACGATTGAAACCGGGCCAGGTGAGGATTCGAATTGCGGCGGCCGGTACGCGAAGTAAAGAGCCACGCCCTGCGTGGCTGCTCTTCGTTTCCGCGCACGACCAACCCTCGGGGGCGGCCGGCGGGCAGCCCTCGTAGGGACTGTCAAAAACATGGATGTTTTTGCCAAGCCCCCATGGAAGGGTTCACGGCGTGTCCCGTAGAGGGCTGCCCGTCGGCCGCCCCAGCACGGAAGAACTGAAACGCTGCTCTTCGCTTGAAAATACCTGCAGGCAGGCTCAGCCCGCGACGATGTACTGCTGCAGCTGGTCCAGCTTCTGGGCCTGTTCGTCGATCACCGATTTCACCAGGTCGCCGATGGAGATCACGCCGATCACGCCGCCGCTGTCCACCACCGGCAAGTGGCGGATGCGGTAGTCGGTGACCAGTTGCAGGCAGTGTTCAACCTGCTCGGACGGCGCCACCGTTACTACCTTGGCGGTCATGATGTCGCTGACCTTCGTCGACCTCGAAGAGCGGTCATGCAGCACGATCTTGCGTGCGTAATCGCGTTCGGACAGGATGCCGACCAGGCTGCGGCCGTCCATCACCAAAACCGCGCCGATGCCCTTGTCGGCCATCAACCGGATCGCGTCGATCACCGCCGATTCCGGGCCTACCGCGAACACCTCAGGGGACTTGCCTTCCAACAGCTGTCGTACCGTGGTCATCTCGCTGCTCTCCACCGATGGGATGCACGCCCGAGTCTGCCACGAACGGTGCATGCCAGGTGTCAACCACGTACAACGGCCGCTGCTTGGATTCCTCGTACAGCCGGCCCAGGTACTCCCCGATCAGGCCCAGCGCGATCAGCTGCACCCCGCCAAGGAACAGGATCACCGCCATCATCGTGGGGTAGCCGGCTACCCGATCGCCGTAAAGCGCCGCCTTCAGCACCACCCACCCGCCAAACAGGAATGCCACGCCTGCCGTGGCCATTCCCAGGTAGGTGGCCGCCCGCAGCGGCACCGTGGAAAAGCTGGTGATGCCTTCCAGTGCGAAGTTCCACAGCTTCCACAACCCGAACTTGCTGTCGCCCACCATCCGCGCATGCCGGTGATACGGCAACGCAACGCGGCGGAAGCCGACCCAGCCGAACAACCCTTTCATGAACCGGTGGCGTTCACGCAGCTGACCCAGCGCCTGCAGCGCGCGCGGTGACAGCAGGCGGAAATCGCCGGTATCGGCTGGAATCGGGATCCTCGACAGCCGCCCGATCACCCGGTAGAACGCCGCCGCGGTACTGCGCTTGAGCCAGCTTTCGCCGTCGCGCGCCTGGCGGGTGCCGTACACGTTGTCATAGCCCTGCCGCCACAGCGCCACGAATTCCGGAATGAGCTCGGGCGGGTCCTGGCCATCGGCATCGAGGATCATCACCGCGCCGCCGTCCACGAAGTCCAGTCCGGCCGTCAATGCCGCCTCCTTGCCGAAGTTGCGCGACAGGCGCAGCACGCCCACGCAGCTGTCGGCTGACGCCAGTTCCTGCATCACCTGCCAGGTGGCATCGGTGCTGCCATCGTCGACGTACACGATCCGCCCCTCGACGCCCTCCAGTCCATCCAGGACCGCGCGCAGGCGCGGCTGCAGCAGGGGCAGCGCCAGCGCTTCGTTGTGGGCCGCGATGACCAGGGTGAGGCGTTCAATTGTCATGGCTCACTCATCTTTCAGGTAGGCGCCGCCGCCGAGCTGCCGCGCCTGTCGCTGGATCCAGGCGGCGCGTCGCTGCACATAGGGGCCGGGGCGTGCGGCATTGTACCGGCGCGGAGCCGGCAACACGGCCGCCAGTTTTGCGCTTTCGGCCGGCGACAGCCGCGCCGCATCCTTGTTCCAGAACTGCCTGGATGCCGCCTGCGCACCGTAGATGCCATCACCGAACTCGGCGATGTTGGCGTACATCTCCAGGATCCGAGACTTCGGCCACAGCGTTTCGATCAGCAGCGTGTACCAGGCCTCCAGCCCCTTGCGGATCCAGCTGCGGCCCTGCCACAGGAACAGGTTCTTGGCGACCTGCTGGCTGATGGTGCTGGCGCCGCGCAGGCGCCCGCCGCGGGCATTGTGGTCGCGCGCCTTTTCAATGGCCTGCAGGTCGAAGCCATTGTGTTCGGGAAAGCGCTGGTCTTCGGCCGCTACCAGCGAGATGGGCAGGCTCGGGGCCATCTGGTCGAGGTCGCGCCACTGGTAATGCAGCCGGTAGCTCCAGTCGCCCTGGCCCAGCGCCTCGCCATAACGCCACAGCATCACCGTCGACAGCGGCGGGTCGATGAAGCGCAGCACGGCCACCTGCAGCACGCTGCCGGCCACGAACAGCACCGGAAGCCACAGCAGGTGTTTCCAGCGCCAGCGGCGCCGGCGGGTCGGTTCCAGGCCCGGTTCGGCCTTGTGGTTGCTGCGCTCTGCCCCCATTAGTGGTGCATCCTCTGCTTGCACGGTTGTCGGCGCATTATCCGGCAACACGCCCTCATTACTTAAGCGCAGCCACCGACCCGATGACCGCCCAGACCGATTCCCTCATCCGTTTCCTGCTTCCCGATGCCGGCGTGCGCGGCGTGCACGTGCACCTTGACGCCAGCTGGCAGCAGATCCTCTCCTACGGCACCTACCCGCCGGCCGCGGCCGAGCTGCTGGGTGAAGCCACCGTGGCCTCGGCGCTGTTCACCGGCCACACCAAGGTGGACGGCCGGCTGTCGATCCAGCTGCGCAGCAACACCGCCATGCGCACGCTGTTTGCCGAATGCACCGCCGCCGGCACCCTGCGCGGCATCGTCCAGCTGTCCGGCGAAGGCGATGCCCCGCGCGACCTGACCGCACTGGGCGAGGACGCGCTGCTGGCCATCACCATTGAAAACCCCGGGCTGGACCCGCGCGAGCCACAGCGCTACCAGAGCCTGGTCGGCCTGGGCGCATCAGGACTGGACGAGGCCTTCGAAGACTACTTCCGCCAGTCCGAACAGCTTCCCACGCGCCTGCTGCTGGCCGCCGATGGCGACCGTGCCGCCGGCCTGCTACTGCAGAAGCTGCCCGGCGACGAGGGCGATACCGACGGCTGGTCCCGGGCCAGTGCGCTGTTCGAGACGCTGGGCAAGCAGGAACTGCTGGACGTGGCCGGCAATGAGCTGCTGCACCGGTTGTTCCATGAACAGGCCCCCGAGCTGCTGGGCGAGCGCCCGCTCCGCTTTGCCTGCTCCTGCTCGCGCGAACGGGTGGAGGGCATGCTGCAGTCGCTGGGCGAAGTGGAAGCCCGGGCGGCCGCCGAACCCACGGGGTCCGTGGACATCCGTTGCGAATTCTGCGGACGGGAGTATCACTTTCCGTTGACGGAATTCGACATACTGTTCCGCGACGCCGTTGTTTCCTCACCGGCACCTGAACGGCTTCAGTAATCGCCGCGCGAGTTTTGTTCTGGGGAGAACCAAGACTTGTTAAGAATTCATAAACACCCTAGGATCAGTGTCCCGCTTCGGCGGGAACTTGTGCTCATTACCGCTGTCTGAGAATTCCCATGCGCGCCCTTCTGCGTCTACCGCTGGCCCTGATGATCGCCCTCGCCGCGATCCCGGGCGCCTATGCGCAGTCCAAGGCCCGCCAGGACAGCACGGTGATTCCGGTCTGGAACAAGGGCAGCGGCAAGGTCGAAGCCCTGCTTTACCTGGAACCCACCGGGGAACAGGCTGCCGGCGCCCGCTGGCACTTCGGGCGCAGTTCGCTGGATGCCGCTTTCGGGCTGTCCTCGGGCGATTCGCTTGGCCTGCTCTGCAACAGCAGCCGCGGCACCAGCATCAGCGGGCTGGCCAGCCACTGCATGCTGGCCAGCCTGGGTGACGAGGACGACAACGCGCTGAGCCGCCGCGTCACCGGCACCGCCGCGTTCAACCGCCCGGGCGGTCGCGTCGGCATCACCGCCGGCACTGGCAAGGACACCCTGCCCGCCTGGCTGGCCGGCCCGAACAAATCGCCGGCGCTCCGCGCCGAGCAGAACGACCTGACCGTGTTCGGCCAGAAGAACATCGGCCGCGAAGGCTTCGTCTCCATTGGCGGCACCTACGCCAAGGCACGCCTGGTGCCGTTGTCCGACGTGTCCCCGGCTTTGGTGGACCGCTGGGACAGCAAGAGCCTTACCCTGGGTGCCGGCTACGGCAACTTCAGCGGCAACATCATCGGCCGCGTGGTCGACGTGCCCGGCCAGCCCGGCAAGTGGGAGGGCCTGGGCGTGGGCCTGACCTGGCGTACCCCGTGGAGCGGCCAGCTCACCGTGGGTGCCGAAAACGTGATCACCCGCGGCAAGAACCCGTTCGCCCCACGCAACGAGAGCACCGATGAGGGCACCGTGCCCTACGTGCGGTACGAGCAGGACCTCTGAGTCCAGGTTTCGATGACCCGGGAAGACCAGAAAAGGCGCGCCATTGGCGCGCCTTTGTCGTTCCAGCGCCCCGGTTGAGGTCACTGAACACGCCAACCTGATACAGAGCGTGACAAAACAACTGCAACTATTTTGCTAACAATTTGTTAACAAATGAGCCGTTTGACGCTTGCAACCCTCTCAAGGGCCTTGATCCACAAGGACTTTGCCGAATTTCACACAGATCACAGACTTCATTAACGCTACTTTAATTCTTTCGAAGCGGCAGTTACTATCGAGTCAGCCTTGTGGTCTTTGGTGCTCTCTATTGGCACCGCCTGAGGCAAACACCCCAGTGAATACCCAAGATTCCCTTGGAGAGAGAGAGCAATGAACTTTAAGTCCAACAAGCTGCGTGATGCAGTGGTCGTTGCACTGGTCGTCGCGGCCGGCACCGCCACCGCGCAGGCGCAGGAAGCTGCCAATACGACCAACCTGGACCGCATCTCGGTCACCGGTTCGCGCATCAAGAGCACCGACATCGAGACCTCGCAGCCGGTGCTGAGCCTGACCCGCGCGGACATCGACAAGCAGGGCGTGACCTCGGTCGCCGACATCCTGCAGCGCGTCTCCGCCAGCGGCGCCGCACTGAACCGTACCTTCAACAACGGCGGTGACGGCACCTCCGGCATCAGCCTGCGCAACCTGGGCAGCCAGCGTACCCTGGTGCTGGTCAACGGCCGCCGTTGGACCACCGGCATCACCGGCAGCGTCGACCTGAACACCATCCCGACCGCGATGGTCGAGCGCATCGACATCCTGAAGGATGGCGCTTCGACGATCTACGGTTCGGACGCCATCGCCGGCGTGGTGAACATCATCCTGAAGAAGGATTTCGACGGCGCTGAAGCGAACGTCTACAAGGGCCAGTACAGCGCCGGCGACGGCGAGCGCGAAGCCTATGACTTCACCCTGGGCACCACCACCGACCGCGCGTCGGTGATGATGGGCGCTTCCTACGTCAAGGAAGGCTCGGTCATGGCCGGCGACCGCGCGATCTCCGCCGGTGGCCCGCCGTTCTTCAGCGGCCAGAGCAGCACCGGCATCCCGGGCTCGTACATCCGCGGCGGCACCCGCTACGTCATTCTCAATGGCGTCGAAACCGTGTTCGACCCGAACATCCACGGGTACAACACCTCGCCGGACAACTACCTGCTGACCCCGCAGGAACGTACCTCGCTGTTCACCACCGGCTCCTACAACATCACCGACAACGTGACGTTCAAGGCCGAAGCGCTGTACAACGAGCGTAAGTCCGAGCAGCTGCTGGCCGCCATGCCGGTGACCAGCCAGACGCTCAGCGCGCAGAGCATGTACAACCCGTATGGCGTCAACCTGACCGGCGTGAACCGTCGTTTCAATGAAACCGGCGGCCGTTCGTTCAACCAGAACGTCAAGAACTGGCACTTCTATGGTGGCTTCGAAGGCTTCTTCGAGTTCGCTGACCGCACCTTCGATTGGGATGCCGGTTACCGCTACGACAAGACCGACGAGAATGTGCTGACCTACGGCCTGTTCAACAAGACCAACCTGGCCCTGGCCTATGGTCCGTCGCGTATCGACCCGCTCACCGGCAACCCGGTCTGCGTGACCAACACCGGCGCCACCGGCACGATCATTCCGGGCTGCGTCCCGGTCAACCCGCTGGGTCCGGAAGGTTCGATCTCGCAGGCTGCGATCGACTACACCGCCTTCACCGCGCATGACTCCTCGACCCTCGAGTCGAAGGGCTACTACGCCAACATCTCCGGCACCATCGTTCCGCTGCCGGCCGGTGACCTGGCCTTCGCAGCCGGTTACGAATACCGCAAGGAAAGCGGCCAGTTCGACCCGGACGCCTTCATCGCCGCTGGCCTGAGCACCGGCAATGGCGCCAAGCCGACCAAGGGTTCGTACGATCTGGACGAGTTCTACCTGGAACTGTCGATCCCGGTGCTGGCTGACCTGCCGGGCGCAAAGCTGCTCGACTTCAGTGCGGCCACCCGCTACTCGAAGTTCAGCAACTTCGGCAACACCACCAACAACAAGTTCGGGTTCCGCTGGAAGCCGATCGACGAACTGATGATCCGTGGTAACTACTCGGAAGGCTTCCGCGCGCCGAGCATCAACGACCTGTTCGCCGGTGATGCCGATTCGTTCGAAACCTACGCCGATCCGTGCTCCAGCACCAACGGCCTGCGTGTCGGCGGCGTGGCACAGCAGTGTGCCGACCAGGGCGTTCCGGCCGGCTTCGTGCAGCCGGGCGCCGGCAGCGGCGCCAACAAGCAGACCCCGGAAGCGTTCACCTGGACCTCGAACCCGGATCTGAAGCCGGAAACCTCGACCAGCAAGACGCTGGGCCTGGTGTTCAGCCCGAGCTTCGTGACCGGCCTGAATGTCACCCTGGACTGGTGGCAGATCGAAGTCGAAAACGCGATCACCCGCCCGGCGATCAACGACATCATGTCGTACTGCTACGGCGGCACCCCGCAGCAGCAGGCAACGTACTGCGGTCTGATCACGCGTGACCCGAACTACGGCACCGCCGCGCAGAACGGCGCCATCGTCGACGTCCGCATGCCGCTGCAGAACCTGTCTTCCTACAATGTGGAAGGCTGGGACCTGGGCGTGCAGTACCGTCTGCCGGAAACCAGCTTCGGCCAGTTCACCTTCACGGTCGATGCCACCTACCTGAGCAAGTGGGAAACCAAGGCTACCGCAGACGCAGACGTCGACGGCCGCCAGGGTAACTACCTGGACCAGGATCCGTACTGGCGCATCCGCGGCAACGCGTACCTGGATTGGTCGTACGGCGACTTCGGCGTCAACTACGGCGTGCGCTACAAGTCGGGCATGACCGAAGATTGCCCGTTCGATCCGTCCGATACCGATGTCTTCGGTTACTGCTCGGATGGCGACAACGGCACCAACCACATCGGTGCGACCACCTATCATGACATCCAGTTCCGCTACAACACCCCGTGGAACGGCACCGTCATGCTGGGTCTGAACAACGTGTGGGACAAGGATCCGCCGGTGTCGTACCAGGTGTCGTACAACATGTTCGACCCGCAGTACGACCTGCCGGGCCGCTACTACTACATGCAGTACAAGCAGAAGTTCTGATCGATCCACTGATCGGTACCTGATGCAGCAACGGCCCCGAAAGGGGCCGTTGTTTTTTGTGCCATCCATGAAAAAGGCCGCATTCCGCGGCCTTTTCCTTTCCTGTGCAGTGCGCTCAACCGATCGGGATCAGCGTCTCGATCACATGCTCCACATACGCTTCGAAATCCTCGCGCGCCGGCTTGGGCTGCTGCAGCTGCAGCGACAGCTGCAGGAAGCCGACGTACGCCGCGTACGCCAGCCGCGCACGATGCTGCGCGTCGGTACGGCTCAACCCGGCCTGGCGGAACGAAGCCACCAGATACTCCAGGCGGCGGTGCGACACGCGGTCGATCACCGGCCGTACCATCGGATGGTCCAGTGCCTTGAGCAGTTCGCTGTAGATGATGTGCGGCTGCACTTCGTGCGCCACCACCTGGAACAGCTGGCGCAGGCGCGCACGCGGATCCGGCACGTCTTCCAGGCTGCCGAACACCTGCTCCTGTTCGAACAGCTCCCAGCGCTCCAAGGCGGCCTGCAGCAGCGCATCGCGCGACGGGAAATGCCAATAGAAGCTGCCCTTGGTCACTCCCAGGCGCCTGGCCAGCGGCTCCACCGCGACCGCGCCGACACCCTGTTCAGCGATGAGATCCAAGGCGGCCTGCGCCCAGTCTTCCGCGCTCAGGCGGCTGTTGCGGCCGGCTCGGGGCTCGCCGGCGGAAGCTTCAGGTTCATTCATGCGCTGATTTAACCATACGCCGGGGTCGGTTTGTGTGGAATTGGCCGAAACCGCGGCCGGAAAACCCTGCGCTGTCGGGCCGCACCGCGTAGAGGCACGCCCAGCGTGGCTGCTTGGGATGCCAACCATACTAGAGAGTATTGACATGCCAGAAGCCAGGTCCATACTAGCAAGTATGGTAACTCCCGCCTCCCGCCCATCCGTCCCCACCGACGAGCGCCTCACCGCCGCGCACGACACCGTGCTGGCGGCAACCCGCTCGGCCCCAGGGCGCCGCGGCACCGTGCTGTTCGCCCATGGTTTCGGCCAGACCCGGCACGCCTGGACTGCCACCGCGCAGTCGCTGGCCGCCGCCGGCTACCAGACGTTCGCCTACGATGCACGCGGCCATGGCGACTCGGACTGGAACCCGGCCACCCTCGCCTATCACGGCGAACAGTTTGCTGATGACCTGATCGTGCTGGCCGGCGAACAACCGCAGCCGCCGATCCTGGTGGCCGCGTCGATGGGCGGGCTGTTCGGCCTGCTCGCCGAAGCGCGCTGGCCGGGCCTGTTCTCGGCGATGGTGCTGGTGGACATCACCCCGCGCTGGGACACCGCCGGGGTCGAAAAGATCCTGATGTTCATGACCGCGCATCCGGAAGGATTCGCTTCCCTGGAACAGGCGGCCGATGTGATCTCGGCCTACCTGCCGCACCGCCCGCGCAAGTCGGAAGAGTCGCTGCGCGCCCTGCTGCGCGAGGATGGCCACGGCCGCTGGCGCTGGCATTGGGACCCGCGGCTGGTCGCCGAACTGGCGCGCGACAGCGAACAGCACCAGGACGCGCTTGCAGACGCAGCGCGCCAGGTGAAATGCCCGGTGCTGCTGGTCAGCGGCGAGCGCAGCACGTTGGTCACCCCGCAAACGGTGGCCGAATTCCTGGCGTTGGTGCCGCACGCGCGCCACGTGCAGCTGCCGGAGGCCACGCATATGGTCGCCGGCGACGACAACAACGCCTTTACCGCTACTGTGTTGGACTATCTGGACGTGTTGCCCTCGGCCTCCGCCGTGGCACAGTCCGCCACAACCGAGCACGTCACCGGAGCACGCTCATGAGCATTGTCGTTCCCTTCCTTGCCATCCTGCTGGCAGGCGCCATCGTCGCCTACCACCGGATGCGGCTGATCACCTGGACGCTCGTCAGCCTGGTGCTGCTGGCGGCCTGCTGGTTCGTCCCCTATGTCAACCAGACCGCCACGATCGTGGCTGCGGCGATCGTCGCCGTCATTGCCGTGCCGCTGCTGCTGCCGTTCATCCGCAAGCCGCTGCTGACCGCGCCGATGATGAAGGTGTTCCGCAAGGTGCTGCCGCCGCTGTCGCAGACCGAGCGCATCGCGCTGGAGACCGGTTCGGTCGGTTTCGAAGGTGAGCTGTTCACCGGCGACCCGGACTGGAACAAGCTGCTCAACTACCCCAAGCCGCAGCTCACCGCCGAAGAACAGGCCTTCCTGGACGGCCCGGTGGAAGAACTGTGCGCGATGGTCAACGACTGGGAGATCACCCACGTCTACGCCGACCTGCCGCCGGAGCTGTGGGCGTTCATCAAGAAGAACAGGTTCTTCGGCATGATCATCCCGAAGGAGTACGGCGGCCTGGGCTTCAGCGCGCTGGCCCACCACAAGGTGATCCAGAAGCTGGCGTCGGTGTCGAGCGTGGTCAGCTCCACCGTCGGCGTGCCCAACTCACTGGGCCCGGGCGAACTGCTGGTGCACTACGGCACCCAGGAACAGAAGGACCAGTACCTGCCGCGCCTGGCCGATGGCCGCGAAGTACCGTGCTTCGGCCTGACCGGTCCGTTCGCCGGTTCGGATGCAACCTCGATTCCCGATTACGGCATCGTCTGCAAGGGCGAGTGGAACGGCGAGCAGGTGCTCGGCGTCAAGCTCACCTTCGACAAGCGCTACATCACCCTGGCCCCGGTCGCGACGCTGATCGGCATGGCGTTCCGCATGTACGACCCGGACGGCCTGATCGGCCCGACCCGCGACATCGGCATCACCCTGGGCCTGCTGCCGCGCGACACCGCCGGCGTCGAGATCGGCCGTCGCCACTTCCCGTTGAACTCGACCTTCCAGAACGGTCCGATCCGCGGCAAGGACGTCTTCATTCCGCTCACCCAGCTGATCGGCGGTGCCGAGAAGGCCGGCAAGGGCTGGAACATGCTCAACGAGTGCCTGGCCGTGGGCCGCTCGATCACCCTGCCCTCCACCGCCAGTGGCGGTGCCAAGGCCGGTGCGGTGGTCACCGGTGCCTATGCGCGCATCCGCAAGCAGTTCGGCCTGTCGGTCGGCCGCTTCGAAGGCGTGGAAGAGGCGCTGGCCCGCATCGGCGGCAAGGCCTATGCGATCAGCGCGCTGTGCCAGGCCACTGCGGCTGCGGTGGACCGCGGCGACGTGCCGTCGGTGCCGTCGGCCATCGCCAAGTACCACTGCACCACCATGAGCCGTGAAGTGATCTCGGACGTGATGGACGTGATCGGCGGCAAGGGCATCATCCTGGGGCCGCGCAACTTCGCCGGCCGCAGCTGGCAGGCCGCGCCGATCGCGATCACGGTGGAAGGCGCCAACATCATGACCCGCAGCCTGCTGATCTTCGGCCAGGGTGCGATCCTCTGCCACCCGTGGGTGCTGCAGGAAATGAAGGCGGCGCAGGATCCGGATACCAAGGCCGGCCTGCAGTCCTTCGACCGCAGCCTGTTCGGGCACATCCGCTTCGGTATTTCCAACGCGGTGCGTTCGTTCTGGCTGGGCCTGACCGGCGCGCGTTTCGGCGCCGCCCCGGGCGATGCCTACACCCGCCGCTACTTCCGCAAGCTGGACCGCTATTCGGCCAACCTGGCGCTGATGGCCGACATCTCGATGATGACCCTCGGCGGCAAGCTGAAGTTCAAGGAATCGCTGTCGGGCCGCCTGGGCGACGTGCTGAGCCACGTGTACATGACCAGCGCCATGCTCAAGCGCTACCACGACGAAGGCGCGCCGGTGGCTGACCAGCCGCTGCTCGCCTGGGCGTTCCATGACAGCGTGCACAAGATCGAGGAATCGCTCTCCGCCGCGCTGCGCAACTTCCCGATCCGCCCGATCGGCTGGCTGATGTGGCTGCTGATCTTCCCGTTCGGCCGCCGTGCCGAAGCCCCGGGCGACCGTCTGGGCCACCGCGTGGCGGCGCTGCTGATGGCGCCGAACGAAGCGCGCGACCGCCTGGCCAGTGGCGTGTTCCTGACCCCGTGCGAGAACAACCCGGGCGGCCGCATCAACAGCTACCTGTCCAAGGCGATCATGGCCGAGCCGGTGGAGCGCAAGTTCATCAAGGCGCTCAAGACCAAGGGCATCGAAGCACTGGACTTCAACGCACAGCTCGACGAAGCGGTGTCCGAAGGGGTGATCACCCAGGACGAGCGCACGCTGCTGGAAGAGCTGCGCACGCTGACCATGGACACCATCACGGTGGACGACTTCGAGCCGCATGAACTGCGTTCGGCCAGCTACTACGACCGCGAACGCAAGGACGCGCAGTCGCAGGAAGCGGCATAACGCCAGCCTCGACGCATCTCACAACGGCGGACTTCGGTCCGCCGTTTTTCATTGCCTTCCTCGCCGCCGCTTTCCGGGAGACCTGCTGATGTCCGCCCCCCTCTTGACCCTCTACCGCCGCATGCAGCGCTGGCCGGCCGGCCAATGGCTGTTCTCGCGCGCGGTCTGCTTCAAGGCGCCCTATTTCGCCAGCATCGCCCCGCGCATCACCGTGCTCGAACCGGGCCGCTGCGAAGGCCGCATCGCGCACCGGCGCCGGGTGACCAACCACATCGGCACCGTCCACGCCATCGCGCTGTGTAACCTGGCCGAGCTCACCGCCGGCCTGATGGTCGACGCCTCGCTGCCCAAGGGCATGCGCTGGATCCCCAAGGGCATGGAGGTGAAGTACTTGGCCAAGGCAACCGGTACGCAGCATGCAGTCGCCACGCCTGCGCAGGCGATTGTCAGTGCCGAAGCGGGCTATGCGCTGCCGGTGAACGTGCAGGTGCGTGATACCACCAGAACGGTGGTGTTCGAAGCGCGGATCGATATGTGGGTGTCGCCGGTCAAGCGCAGTTGATTCTGTATCTCGCGAAGAGCAGCGTTTCAGTTCTTACGAGCTGGGGCGGCCGTCGGGCAGCCCCGCTCCGGGACACGCCGCAAGTACGTCCTTGTAGGCTGCTAGAAAACATCCATGTTTTCTAGCGTCCCTCCGGGGGCAACCCGCCGGCCGCCCCCGATGGTGGGTCGTGTGCGGAAGCAAAAATCAGCCACGCAGGGCGTGGCTCTACATGGTGCCGCTGGCAGGTCAGGTTCCCGAACAAATGCACGGAACGCACCAACGCCCGGTAACGCATGAAGAATGATCTGCGCGGCCGTTGATCTTCCTTGGCCACCAATCCACTGTCGAGGGTCGGCGGGGGTGGGTTTGCGGGACCGTAGAGCGCCATGGATGGCGCGAACGAGCCTACATGGACGTACTTGCGGCGTGTCCCGCGAACCCACACCCGCCGGCCCAGCGCGAGCACGTTCGCAGGCCTCGGCTGTTGGCTCTCCGCGAACATCGCACCGACCAACGGTCGGTACCTAGCGCAGGGGGAGTCAGGCCGGCACAAACTGCCAGGCAATCACCGCCAGAATCGCAGGCAGGGCCTGGATGAAAAAGATCCGCTTGTTGACGCTGTAGGCGCCATAGCACCCGGCCACGATCACGCAGCCCAGCATGAAGTTCACCAGCATCGGCAGGTGGTCGAACAGGCCCCAGAACAGGCCTGCGGCCAGGAAGCCGTTGTAAAGGCCCTGGTTGGCCGCCAGCACACGCGTGGTCTCCGCCTTCTCCGGCGTGTTGCGGAACGTCTTCAGGCCCAGCGGGCGCGTCCACAGGAACATTTCCAGGACCAGGAAGTACACGTGCAACAGCGCGACCACCAGGGTCAGGATCAGTGCGGTCCAGTACATGCGCAAACCTCGAACGAATTGGAAACAGCTTACTCCGGCCGCTCGACCGGCAGCTTCTTTTCTTCGCGCAGCAGCCCGAACGCCGCTGCCGTCATGATGCCCGCCACCACCAGCCCGCCGGCGAACACCGCATGCGAGCCGAACAGCGACAGCCCCTTGTGCACCCATGCGAAGGTCAGGTCGCCACCGCGGTACACCACCGTGTCGATGGCCGCGCCCGCCTTGTAGCGCCACTGCCGGTCCACCCGGGTGAAGATCGTCTCGCGGGCCGGCTTGGCCAGCGAGAACTCGCTGGCCCGCGTCATCACCTGCACCACCGCCACCAGTATCGGCAGCGGCGAGGCGGCCAGCACCGAGAAGCCGATGATGATCGCAAACCCCGGGATCAGCAGCGCCGGCGCGATGCCGAAGCGCGACAGCAGCCAGCGCGTCAGCCCCAGCTGCAGGATCAGCGTCAGCGCGTTGATCGCCAGGTCCACCCGCGAATAGAACGCCGTGCTCGCCGCCGGGTCCGTGTACAGCCGGCGCACGATCGAGGCCTGCTCGTTGTACAGCAGCGTGCCGATGCCCACCCCGAAGACCACCATCACTGCCAGCCAGCGCAGCAGTGGCTCGCGCGCGATCAGTTTCAGGCCGTCGAGCACCCCGCCGCCCATCGGCGCCTCGCCCGAGGCCAGCTGCAGCTCCTGCTCGCGTGCCACCGCCCACAAGCGCAGCCGCCAGATGCAGAACAGGCACACGCTGAGGAAGCCCGCCGAGACCAGCATCAGGTTCGCGATGCCTACCCGCTGCACCAGCGTCGAGGTCAGCGTCGGGCCCAGGAACGCGCCGATCGTGCCGGCCGCCCCGATGTAGCCGTAGAACGCCCGCGCCTGCACGTTCGAGAACACATCGGCCATGAAGCTCCAGAACACCGCCACCGCGAACAGGTTGAACACCGTCGTCCAGAAGAAGAACAACATGCCCCGCCCCGGCACCCCGCTGTCGAACAGCAGGTAGAAGCCCAGCAGCGTCACGATGAAGAAGCCGTACACCGCCGGCAGGAACACCCGGCGCGGGTAGCGGCTCACCAGCGCCCCGTACAGCGGCTGCAGCACCACCATGATCACGAACACGCAGGTGAACAGTACCTGCAGCACGAAGTCCTGCAGCGCGATGCCATGGCCGTCGAACCACGCGATCAGCGCCGGCGGGAACACCGTCTGCAGGTCGGCCGATGCCGCCATCGCCTCGCGCACCGGACGCAGCACGTAATAGCCGCTGAGCAGGCAGAAGAAATAGACGCAGGCCCAGAACAGCGGCGGCGACTGGCGCAGCGCCGCGCGCAGGCCGGGCTGCGCGGGCGCGCTCGGGTCCGGGGCATTCATGGCGCGCAGGTCCCGCACAGGCGGCGTGGCAGCGGCAGCATCGTGGCGATTCCGGGCAGCAAAGCGCGCACGGTAAACGATGCACCGCAACATCGCTAGGGGGCGACTGGCTTATGCTCGTGCCATCACCGTTGGGGAACGGACATGTACGACTACATCATCGTCGGCGCCGGCTCGGCCGGCTGCGTGCTGGCCAACCGGCTCAGCGCCGACCCGCACTGCCGCGTGCTGCTGCTTGAAGCCGGCCCGCGCGACCGCAACCCGTTCATCCACATGCCGGCCGGATTGGCGCGGCTGGTCAACAACCGCCGCATCAACTGGAACCTCTACACCGAACCGGAGCCGGCACTCGATGGCCGGCGGCTGTGGTGGCCGCGCGGCAAGGTGCTGGGTGGCTCCAGCGCCATCAACGCCATGTGCTACGTGCGTGGCGTGGCGGCCGACTACGATGGCTGGGCCGCCGCCGGCGCCACCGGTTGGGACTGGTCGCACGTGCTGCCCTGGTTCCTGCACGGCGAGGCCAACAGCCGCGGCGCCGGGCCTTGGCACGGCGATGCCGGCCTGCTGTCGGTGTCCGACCTGCGCCACCACAACCCGCTCTCCGATGCGTTCCTGGAGGCCGCCGTGCAGGCCGGGCACGCACGCAACGAAGACTTCAACGGTGCGCACCAGCTCGGCGTTGGCCTGTACCAGGTCACCCAGCGCGACGGCGTGCGCTGCTCCAGCGCCACCGCCTACCTGCGCCCCGCGCGCGGCCGGCGCAACCTCACCGTGCTCACCGGTGCCCGCGCCCGCGCCCTGAGCTTCCAGGGCGACACCGCCAACGGCGTGTACTTCCGCCACCGGGGTGCGCACCGTCATGCGCATGCGGCCGCCGAGGTGGTCCTCAGCGCCGGCGCGATCCACTCCCCGCACCTGCTGATGCTCTCCGGCATCGGCCCGCACCGGCAGCTGCGCGCGCACGGCATCAGTACCCGTGTCGACCTGCCCGGGGTGGGCGGCAACCTGCAGGACCACCTGGATATCTGCACGCTGGTGCACACCCGGCCGGGCGTCAGCTACGACCGCAGCAACCAGGCGCGCATCGCCTTCGACTACTTCCTGCGCGGACGTCGTGGCGCCGGCACCAGCAACATCGCCGAGGCCGGCGGCTTCGCCCGCTCGCCGTTGGCGCCGGGCGACGGTGCAGACGTGCAGTTCCACTTCGTGCCGGCCATGCTGGACGACCATGGGCGCCACCGCCTGCCGGGCGACGGTTACACCCTGCATGCCTGCGCCCTGCACCCGCGCAGCCGGGGGCGGATCCTGCTGCGCGATGCCGACCCCGCCTCCGCGCCGCGGATCGAGGCCAACTACCTGGGTGATCCGGAGGGGCACGACCTGGCCATGATGAAGGCCTGCGTGCGCATGTCGCAGCAGATCCTGGCCCAGCCGGCGTTTGACCGCTGGCGCGGTGCGCCGATATTCCCGGCCCGCGACGACCTGGACGATGCCGCCCTGGAAGCCTTCATCCGCGCCAAGGCCGAGACCATCTATCACCCGGTGGGTACCTGCGCGATGGGCCAGCATGCCGACGCCGTGGTCGACCCGCAGCTGCGCGTGCGGGGCGTGCAGGGCCTGCGCGTGGTGGACGCCTCGGTTATGCCCAGCCTGGTCAGCGGCAACACCAACGCCCCCACGATGATGATCGCCGAACGCGCCGCGCGCTGGCTGGGGGCCCCGGTCCCGGCCACCTGAACAGGGCGTCGACGACGACCCTCCCATTCAATGCAAAAACCGGGCCTTTTCAATGCGATACGCATTCATCTTCGCTTCGTTTGTGCAATCACGAAAAGCAGCGCTAGAATCGGTGCCAGCAGTTGCGCACGGGCCCCAAACGATGAAAGAGAACAGCAGGCGCCGACCGATCCGTTCGGCGGCAACCGGGTTGCTGGGCATGCTCATGCCCATCGCCATGTCGTCCACCGCACAGACACCCAGTGCGACACCGGCCGCGTTCCCCGTCAACATCGAGAACAGCGCCGCCTCCGCCATTCCGCACACCCAGCCTGCGGCGTATCGGGCCACCACGACCAATCCGAAGGTGCTGCCGCCGGCCGCCGGGTTCAACGTGGCCAACATTGAATCGATGGCCCAGCAGCTCACTTATGGCGAGCGCGTACCGGGCATGGCCGTGGCCATCGTGCAGGGCGGCCGCGTGCTCAGCGCGCGCGGCTATGGCGTCACCGACGTCAACAACCCGCAGATGGTCGATGCGCACACCGTGTTCCGGCTTGCATCGCTGTCCAAGGCGTTCGCCGGCACCATGGCCGGCCTGCTGGTCAACGACGGCACGCTGCGCTGGGACAGCAAGGTCACCGACTACGTGCCCGGCTTCCAGCTCAGCACGCCCGAGGCGACCGAGCGCCTGACCGTGGCCGATCTGCTCAGCCACCGCGTCGGACTGCCGTACAACGCCTACGACCGCGACGTGGAAGCGAACGCCGAGTACTACACGCTCACCCACAAGCTGGCCTCGACCTCGCTCAAGTGCCAGCCGGGCGACTGCTACGCGTACCAGAACGTGGCCTTCAGCCTGATCGGCGACGTGGTGTACGCCGCCTCGGGCAGCTTCTACGAGCAGTCCGTGGAACGCCGCCTGTTCAAGCCGCTGGGCATGGACGATGCCAGCCTGGGCCTGGCCGGCATCCAGGCCAGCTCGCGCTGGGCGCGCCCGCACGTGCGCAGCCGCAACGGCTGGGTGTCGCTGAGCCCGAAGCCGACCTACTACCGCCTCGCTCCCGCTGCAGGCGTCAACGCCAGTGCCAGCGACATGGCGCAGTGGCTGCTGGCCCACACGGGGCACCGCCCCGACGTGCTGCCTGCGCCGCTGCTGGCCACGCTGCACTCGACCCTGATCAACACCCCGGGCGAGATGCGCTCGGGCTGGCGTCGCGAGCGCCTGCACTCGGCCGGCTACGCGCTGGGCTGGCGCAACTTCGATTACGCCGGGCATGAAGTGATCTTCCATGCCGGTGCCGTACAGGGGTATCGCGGCCTGGTGGCGCTGGTACCCGAACGCGACCTGGGCATCGCCATCATGTGGAACGGCGAAAGCAGCCTGCCCAGCGGCCTGCTGCCGACCGTGCTCGATGCGGCCATGGGCCTGCCCGCGCAGCGCTGGCTGGACGTGGACACCGACTTCGGCAGCGACAACCTGATGACCGAAGACAGCACGCCGGCCAAGCGCAAGGGCGTGTCGTCGGATCGGGCGGTGGCGTCGCCGCGGTAAGCGTCAGCGAGCTGTATCGCATCCAGTGCAGGGCGGCCTACGGGTCGCCCTTTTTTGTAGTGCCGGCCGCTGGCCGGCTCCCGATACCGCCTGGGCCGACTGACAGTCGGCGCTACCGTCGGGATCAACGTTCGTTGATCCCTCGCGGGCGGGGGATTTTTTTTGCACAGCAAAAAAAAACCCCCTCCCGCTGGGCGCCGGGAAGGGGTTTCAGGTACGGCTATCGGGAATGGATCAGATCAGCGGTGCCGGGGTTGCCGGCAGGGCGACCGGTGCAGCCTTCTTCTTGCGGACCGCCGGCTTGCGCTTGGCGACCTTCTTCACTGCCTTCTTGGCCGATGCCTTCTTGGCGGCCGGCTTGCGCGCGGTGGCCTTCTTGGCAGTGGCTTTCTTGGCGACCTTGCGGACGGCCTTCTTGGCAGTCTTCTTGGCAGCCGCCTTCTTGGCTACCTTGCGGACGGCCTTCTTGGCGGTCTTCTTGGCGGCCGCTTTCTTGGCTACCTTGCGGACGGCCTTCTTGGCAGTCTTCTTCACTGCCTTCTTTGCGGTCTTCTTGGCGGCGGCCTTCTTGGCGACCTTGCGGACCGCCTTCTTTGCCGTCTTCTTCACTGCCTTGCGGGCAGTCGCCTTCTTGGCTGCCTTCTTTACCGTCTTCTTGGCAGCCGCCTTCTTGGCTACCTTCTTCACGGCCTTCTTGGCAGCCGCCTTCTTGGCGACCTTCTTCACGGCCTTCTTGGCGGCCGGCTTTTTCTTCGCAGCTTTCTTGGTTGCCATGGGATTGGCTCCTCGTCAGTGATCTATGGAGTTGAAACGCCCAGGTAAAGCAAACCCGCCGTTACTGCCGTGCGGGGACCGCCGTCGCGTCCAGCGCGTCGTGACGGATACGGAGATACCTGCCACAGGATGCCAGGCAGGTATCGAATGCGGGGTGCCCTTGCATTTCACCGGAGGTAGCGAAGCCGACTCCACCGTCTTGGGACGCGCGGCGGATGTTCTGGTTGTGCTTCGCGACTGGATGTCGATTCGGCTCACTCGTTTGGCAGGCAAGGTCTGCTGGGCGAAACCTAATCACGCTTTTTTTCACTGTCAACAACCCCCGCGAAAAAATTTCACATGGATGCCCTCCGGCGCACCTCGCCTGGACCCTCCGCAAGCGCTCGGCGACACCCCTTCGACGGTCGTTGTTTGCGTGCACGCATCCATCCGAGCGGCGATGCGTAGAAAGAAAAACACTTAAAAGAAGCACTTTCGCAAACTGCACTGCAGATGCACCCGCGCTGCAGCCCGCAACCGGCGATTGCGCTGACGGCATCGCAACGGCTTCCCGCACGGGAACAAAACAGGGGCAAAAACTTTTCACATCCGCGAACGCTTTTTGCGTCCGGATTTGCAGAACTGCGCAAACTTTTGGGCGGTGGTGGACGCCAGGTTCGTGCCGGTTGCGTGCATCCATGACCCGCGCGATGGGGGTCGATGCACGTCGATGCGACCATCGACGGCGTCGCCATCCATCACGCACGGATAACGCGTTGGACGTCGGCAACCGGACGATGCCGCGCGCAGGCAAAAAAAAACGGCCGCACAGGGCGGCCGTCTTTCCAGGCAGGCGAGGATCAGTTGTCCTCTTCCTCGAGCAGTTCGGCGTAGTCGTCCGGGTCCAGCAGGTCGTTGACCTCCTCCTTGTTGGACAGCTCGATCACGCAGAGCCAGCCGTCGCCGTAGGCGTCTTCGTTGATGGTTTCCGGCTTGTCGGCCAGCGCCGAATTGACCTCGACCACCGTGCCGGAGACCGGGCTGTACACGTCGGAAGCCGCCTTGACCGACTCGACCACCGCGATCGCCTCGCCCGCTTTTGCTTCGGCGCCAACTTCGGGCAGCTCGACGTAGACCAGGTCGCCAAGCAGGCCTTGGGCGTGGTCGGAAATGCCGATGGTGACGCGGCCGTTGCCTTCAACGCGCGCCCATTCGTGGGACTTGAGGAATTTGAGGTCGCCGGGGATCTCGCTCATGGGACTGCTCCGAAGAATTTCAGGGGGGTCAAAAAACGGGGGTAGTGTAAAACAACCGGTGCTCAGCTTTCGCCCAGCACGCCGGGCTGCGCCTGGCCTTCGCGCACGAACGGGAACTTCACCACGCGCACCGGCACCTGCCGGCCGCGGATGTCCACGTGCACCTGGCCGAGCTCGCCACCCGGCACGCGGGCGAAGGCGATGCCCTTGCCCAGCGTCGGCGAGAACGTGCCCGACAGGATCTCGCCGGTGCCGCCGGCGGTGGTCACCGCCTGGCCATGGCGCAGCACGCCCTTCTCGTCCATCACCAGGCCGATCATCTGGCGCGCGTCGCCGGCAGCCTTCTGCGCCTCCAGCACGTCGCGGCCGATGAAGTCGCGGCCTTCGTCCAGCGCCACCGTCCAGGCCAGCGCCGCTTCCAGCGGGCTGATCGCTTCGTCCATGTCCTGGCCGTACAGGTTCATGCCCGCTTCCAGGCGCAGCGTGTCACGCGCGCCGAGGCCGGCCGGGCGCACGCCGGCGGCCGCCAGTGCATTCCAGAAGGCGATGACCTGGTCCTGGGCCACCAGGATTTCGAAGCCATCCTCACCGGTGTAACCGGTGCGGGCAACGAACAGCGGTGCGCCGCTGGCAGCGGTGACGTCCACGGCGGCGAAGCGGCCCAGCTTCTGCAGCGCGGCGCGGTCGGCCTCGGCCACCAGGCCGGTGACGCGCTCGCGTGCGGTCGGCCCCTGCACGGCGATGATCGCCAGGTCTTCGCGCTCGGTCACCTGCACATCGAAGGCGGCGGCCTGCTCGCGGATCCAGGCCAGGTCCTTCTCACGGGTGGAGGCGTTGACCACCATGCGGAAGAAGTCGTCGGCCAGGTAATAGACGATCAGGTCGTCGATCACCCCGCCCTGCGCATTGAGCATGCACGAGTACAGTGCCTTGCCCGGCACCTTCAGTTTGTCCACCGAGTTGGCCAGCAGGCGGCGCAGGAACGGGCGCACCTGCGCGCCGCGCAGGTCGACCACGGTCATGTGGCTCACATCGAACATGCCCGCATCGGCGCGGACCAGGTGGTGCTCGTCCAGCTGCGAACCATAGTGGATGGGCATGTCCCAACCGCCGAAATCGACCATCTTGGCGCCGAGCGCGCGGTGGGTATCGTTGAGTAGCGTCTTCTGGGTCATGACCACAATCCGGGGGATGAAAATGCAGGTAGTCATTATCCCAGAACCGCTCCGTCAACGCCTGCGGCGGTGCGCCACGGTCGGCCCCGCCTAGCCCGCGCGCGGTGCGAACATGATCACCGCCATGCCGGCCAGGCACAGGGCCACGCCCAGCAGGTCCCAGCGGCCGGGACGGATGCCATCCACCACCCACAGCCACGCCAGCGCGGTGCCGATGTATACCCCGCCGTACGCAGCGTAGACACGCCCGCTGGCAGCCGGGTGCAGGGTCAGCAGCCAGGCGAACAGGGCCAGGCTGGCGGCGGCCGGCAACAGCAGCCAGGCGCTGCCATCGCGGCGCAGCCACAACCACGGCAGGTAGCAGCCGACGATCTCGGCCACGGCGGTAAACACGAACAGCAGCAACGTTTTCACGGCTTGGCTTCGGCGGCCTTGGCCTGTTCCCACAGGCGCTCCTGCGCCTCCAGGTCCAACCCGGCCATCGATGCGCCCGCGGCCGCCGCCTGCGCTTCCATGGCGCGGAAGCGCCGTTCGAACTTGTGGTTGGCGTGGCGCAGCGCGGCACCGACGTCGACCTTGGCGTGCCGCGCCAGGTTGGCGCAGACGAACAGCAGGTCGCCCAGCTCCTCCTCCAGCCGCACCTGGTTGTCCTGTACCGGACCGCGCGCGAATTCCGCCGCTACCTCGTCCAGTTCCTCACGCACCTTGTCCAGCACCGGCGCCGGGCCGGGCCAATCGAAGCCCACCCGCGCCGCACGCGACTGCAGCTTCACCGCCCGCTGCCACTCGGGCAGCCCGCGCGAGATGCCGGCCAGCGCGGACGTGTCGGCGTCGCCCTTGGCGGCGCGCTCGGCGCGCTTGATCGCTTCCCAGTTGCTGTTGACGTCTTCAGCCCCATCGACCTGCACCTGCGCGAACACGTGCGGGTGGCGGCGCTGCATCTTGTCGCTGATCGCGCGGGCGACATCGGCAAAGCCGAACGCGCCCTGCTCGCTGGCCATCTGCGCATGGAACACCACCTGCAGCAGCAGGTCGCCCAGTTCGTCGCAGAGGTCGTCCAGGTTGCCACGGTCGATCGCGTCGGCGACCTCGTAGGCTTCTTCGATGGTGTACGGGGCAATACTCGCGAAATCCTGCTGCAGGTCCCACGGGCAACCCCGCAGCGGATCGCGAAGGCGCGCCATGATGCCCAGCAGGCGTTCCAGTTCGGCGGGTGCGGACATCGGTGCTCCGGTCAGGCGGGAATCCAGGTACGCCACGGCAGGCGGGTGTCGCCCAGCGCGATGAAATCGCCGTTCAACAGCGTTTCGCGGCGGTTGTAGCGGAATGGTTTGCCGGTGGCGGCCGACAACACCGCGCCGCCTGCGGCATGCAGCACGCACTGGCCGGCGGCGGTATCCCATTCGGCGGTTGGCCCCAGACGCGGGTACACGTCCAGTGTGCCTTCCGCCAGCCGGCAGAATTTCAGCGACGAGCCCTGTGCGACGACCTCGATCTCGCCCATGCGATCCAGCAGTGCCTGGGTTTCCGGGCTGCGGTGCGAGCGGCTGGCGGCCACCTGCAGCGGCGGCAGCGCCGGGGTGCGGGTGCGCAGCACCGAGTCATGCATGCCGTCACGGCGATAGGCCAACTCGCCGCGCATGGCGTGCCAGGCCACCCCGCTGACCGGCGCCAGCACCACGCCGAACGCCGGCGCGCCCTGGTAGATCAGGGCAATGTTGACGCTGAATTCGTCGTTGCGCTTGACGAACTCACGGGTGCCATCGAGCGGGTCCACCAGCCAGTAGGCGCCCCAATGCCGGCGCACCTCCCACGGCACCTGCGCCGATTCCTCGGACAGGATCGGCAGGTCCGGGGTCAGCTGGCCCAGCCCGCGCAGGATCACCTGGTTGGCGGCCAGGTCGGCGGCGGTGACCGGGCTGCGGTCGGACTTGATCTCCACGTCGAACGGCGTGGCATACACCGCCATGATGGCGGCGGCGGCGTCCTGGGCAATGGCAATGACCGTTTCGCGCAGATCGGTGGTGAGTTTGATCATTCCCCGCGTTCCAGCCACTGGCGGGCAATGAACAACGCCGCCAGCGAACGCCCTTCTGAAAAGTCCTCGCGCAGCATCAGCCGGTCGAGCTCGGCGATTTTCCACGGCACCACTTCCAGCTCTTCGGGCTCATCGCCAACCAGCCGTTCGGGGTAGAGGTCACGGGCCACCACCAGGTGCGACAGGTGGCTCATGTAGGTCGGGGCCAGGGTCATGGCGCGCAGCACGTCCAGGCGGCGCGCGCCGTAACCGGCTTCTTCCTTCAGCTCGCGGTCGGCGGCCTGTTCGGGGGTTTCGCCGGCATCGATGCGGCCCTTCACCAGCCCCAGTTCGTAGCGGTGCACGCCGGCCGCGTATTCACGCACCAGCAGCACGGTCTGGTCATCCAGCATCGGCACCACCACCACCGCGCCGTGGCCACGGCTGACCAAGCGCTCGAAGCGGCGGCGTTCGCCGTTGGAGAACTCCAGGTCCAGGTGCTGCCGCTGGAACGGGCCGCTTTCCTCGTCCGTAATCTGGTGGATGGTGGGCAGCGGACGGGTCATGCGAACTGGCTCTTTGAGATCGATAGAATGCAGGCAGGTGAAAACGTGGCCATGAGCTCGAAATGCTAGCAGACCCAGCCCCCCTTACGTTGGCCGACCGGTGGCGGCAACGCGACCTGGCCGTGCTGTGGCACCCGTGCACGCAGATGCGTGAGCACCCGGACACCTTGCCGCTGGTGCCGATTGCGCGCGGTGAAGGCCCGTGGCTGGTCGATCACGACGGCCACCGCTACCTGGATGCGGTGAGCAGCTGGTGGACCAACCTGTTCGGCCATGCCGAGCCGCGCATCGGCGCGGCCATCGCCCGCCAGGCCACCCAGCTGGAGCAGGTGATGCTGGCCGGCTTCAGCCACGAACCGGCGGTGGAACTGGCCGAACGGTTGCTGGCGATCGCACCGCGCCAGGCCGGGCGCGCGCCGTTGTCCAAGGTGTTCTACGCCGACAACGGCTCGGCCGGGGTCGAGGTCGCATTGAAGATGGCGTTCCATTACTTCCGCAACCGCGGCGAGGAGCACCGCACCCGCTTCGTGGCGCTGGAGAACGGCTACCACGGTGAAACCCTGGGCGCGCTGTCGGTCGGGGATATTCCGCTGTACCGCCGCGTGTACGCGCCACTGCTGACCGAGGCACTGTTCGCGCCCTCGCCGGACGCCTACCTGGCCGAACCGGGGCAGAGCGCCGCTGAGCGCGCCCATGAGGCGGCTGATCGCCTTGCCGACCTGTTCGACCAGCACCCGGGCGAGATCTGCGCGGTGATCCTGGAGCCGCGCCTGCAGTGTGCTGGCGGCATGCGCATGCACGACCCGGTCTATCTGAAGCGGGCGCGCGAACTGTGCGATGCCAATGGCGCGTTCCTGATCGCCGATGAGATCGCCACCGGCTTTGGTCGTACCGGCACCCTGTTCGCCTGCGAACAGGCCGGGGTGATGCCCGACCTGCTGTGCCTGTCCAAGGGCCTGACCGGCGGCTTCCTGCCGCTGGCGGCGGTGCTGGCTACCCAGGCATTGTACGACGCGTTCCTGGACGACAGCCGCGAGCGTGCCTTCCTGCATTCGCACAGCTACACGGGCAACCCGCTGGCCTGCGCGGCCGCGCTGGCCACGCTGGACATCTTCGCCAGCGAGGATGTGATCGCGCGCAACCGCAGCACCGCCGAGGTCATGCGCACCCTGGCCGCGCCCTTCACCGACCACGCCCATGTGGCCGATGTGCGCCAGGCCGGCATGGTGGTCGCGTTCGAGCTGACCCGCAACGGCGACAAGCGCACCCCCTTCCCCGCTGGGGCGCGGGTGGGACTGCATGCCTACAACGCCGCGTTGCGGCGCGGCGTGGTGCTGCGCCCGCTGGGCAACGTGCTGTACTGGATGCCTCCCTACTGCGTGGAGGACGAACACCTGGACCTGCTGGCCCAGACCACCCTGGCTGCGATCGAGGAAGCTGTTGCATGCGCGTGACCCGTTCTTATGTGGAAGCTCCGCTGGCCGTCGGCCAGACCCTGTCGCTGCCCGAAGAGGTGGCCAATCATCTTGTCCGCGTGATGCGTCTGCGCGAGGGCGAAGGCTGCGTACTGTTCAATGGCGATGGCCACGACTACAGCGCCACGCTGGTGGAATCGGGCAAGCGCGACGCCCGCGTGCGGATCGAGGCCGCGCAGGCGCTGGACAACGAATCCACGCTGTCGATCACCCTGCTGCAGGGCATCGCGCGCGGCGAGAAGATGGACCTGATCCTGCAGAAGGCCACCGAACTGGGGGTGCAGGCGATCGTGCCGGTCAATGCCGAGCGCACCGAAGTCAAGCTGGACGCGGCGCGGGCGGAAAAGCGCCTGGCGCACTGGCGCAGCGTGGTGGTGTCGGCCTGTGGGCAGTCCGGGCGCGCCCGGGTGCCGGAGGTAGCCGCGCCGCTGGGCGTGCAGGAGGCGGCCAAGGGAATGCCTGCCGAAGCGCTCAAGCTGACGCTGGACCCGCTGGGCGAGCACCGCTTGTCCACGCTGGAGCCCGCGCCCGGTGGGGTGGTGATTGCGATCGGGCCGGAGGGCGGCTGGTCGCCGCGCGATCGGCAGGCGCTGGCGGCAGCCGGGTTCCAGGGATTGCAGCTGGGGCCGCGGATCCTGCGCACCGAAACCGCCGGGTTGGCCGCGATCGCGGCCTTGCAGGCGCGGTTGGGGGATCTGGGCTGACGCGTCGTCACGACCCACGGTCGTGAGCTACCGCATTTCCGGGGTGTCGAATCCCCGGTCAATTCACCGGAAGCGCCTCATCCAGGGCCGCTTCCAGCGCGTCAAGATCGGGCAGCAACGCGCTCTGTTCGCCCAGCAGCACGCGCATGTGCACGCCTTTCGGCAGGGTTTCTTCGGAGGCGTCGGCCAGCAGGCCGTCGCGCGGCACCGCGATCAGCTGCGGGAAGGTATGGGTCAGCAGCGCAAGGTACGGGCGATTGGGGTTGCCACCCAGCGCTTTGAGCACCACTACCTTGTTGTTGCTCACCACCGCGTCCTCGCCCTGGCCGGACAGGCGCGCGAACGACATCAGCGGCACGTCCCAGCCCTGCCAGCGGATTTCGCCGATCAGCCACGCGGGCGCGTTGTCCACCGGGGTGACCGGCACCTTGGACATCATTTCGGCCACCGTCGCATTGGGCAGCAGCACGCGCTCGCTCCCGGCCTGGATCAGTACCCCACGGATTTCGTCGTTGCTGGCGTAGCTCATGCGTCTGCTTCCTGAAAGTGATACGGCGTGGCGATTACTCGCTCACGCCCCAGCGTTCGGCGATGGCGGCGGCCAGCTGCGGCGGATCACCGGCGGCCATGCCGGCGGCAACCACCGCGTTGGCGGCGATCGGGTCGTAACAGCCCTCACCGGTCTGGCCCGCGACCCAGCCGCCGGCCACGGCCAGCGACAGGACGTCATCCAGCAGCGCCACGTCACTGCCGCTGAGCATCACCACGGCGCTGTGCGCCGGCGGCAACGCGGCCACCTGGATGCCCTTGGCATCCGCGGTGAAATGCAGGCCGCGGTTGTGCACGGCCACGCCCACGTCATCGGGCAGGATGTAGGCATTGCCGGCCAGCACCGGCTGGTCGGATTCGGCCAACACCACGGGCAACGCCGACACACGGGCCATCTGCTTGACCAGGTTGCCGTAACGGCCCCCGTCCAGGCGCATGTAGACCAGGATCGGCACCGCCAGCCCGGCCGGCAGCGCGGCCAGCAGCCGGCGCAGCGCGTCGGGGCCACCGATGCCGGCCAGCACCAGCACGGCGCCGGGTGCGGCGCTGCTGGGGTCGGCGTCAGCTTCCAGCTCGACCAGCGACAGGCGGTCGATGTCAAACGCATTGGCTTCGATTGGCGCGCTGACTGGCGCAACCGGCGCGGCAACGGGTACCGCGCTGTCTTCATCCACCAGCGACCAGCTGCTGTGGTCGCCCAGCGGCGCGCGCGGGACAGGCGGGGCCGAGGCCGGGACCGGCGGCGGCACGCTGGCCGACGGTGCGGCGACCGGCGCCTGCATGGCGGCCAGTGCTTCCTCCAGCGAGATCGGCTCGCTGTAGCCTTCCGGCGCCTGGTACAGGCCGTCAGGCGGCACGTCGCCGGCGGCGTCGAAGGCTTCGCGCACATGGAATTCCAGCGGCGCGTCGGCATGCAGTTCGGCAGGAGTCTGCGGCAGGCCGGGCTCGGGCTGCAGCAGGCCTTCCTGCTCGGCGCCCGGCGGCAGCACGTCCTGGTGCCCGTGCAGCTTGGCCACCAGGTGGCGCGCCCAGCGCTGGGCTTCCCAGCCTTCCCGGCGAGCAGCCAGTTCGGCTTCGTCGAAGATGACCGTCAGCGACGGCGAGGCCAGCACCGGGTCGAGGCGTTCAAGCGCATCCTCGATGGCCGGTTCCAGCGCGATCAGCACCGCGCCGGCGTCCGCGCCGCCCAGGGTTTCCAGATCCACGCTGTTGGGATCCTCTTCCAGCACCACGGTCGCACCGGCCTGGGCCAGCGCTTCGCGCAGGCGCTCACGCGCCGGGCCCACCCGTGCCAGCAATGCCACCGACGGCAGCGGGTTCAGGTCATTCACGGGCACGGGCGATCCCCAGCAGGTCATACACGTTTCGCATCAGGTCCAGCTCCTGGTACGGCTTGCCCAGGTAACGCTGGACACCGATTTCAAAGGCGCGTTGACGGTGCTTGTCGCCGCTGCGCGAGGTGATCATCACGATCGGCACGCCCTTGTAGCGTGGATCGGCGCGCATGGCGGTGGCCAGTTCATAGCCATCCATGCGCGGCATTTCAATGTCCAGCAGCATCAGGTCGGGAACCCGCTCTTCCAGGCGCTCCAGCGCTTCGATACCGTCGCGGGCGACGGTCACTTCGAAGTTGTGGCGTTCCAGGATGCGGCCGGTGACCTTGCGCATGGTCAGCGAGTCGTCGACCACCATCACCAACGGGGCCTGGCGGTCGGTTGCCTGCGCGGCCGGCGCGATCGGCTTGAGCGGGTTGGCCTGGTAACGGCGCACCAGCGGGGCGACGTCCAGGATCACCACCACGCGGCCATCGCCGGTGATGGTGGCACCGTAAATGCCCGGTACCGAGGCGATCTGCAGGCCGACCGGCTTGACCACGATTTCGCGGTTGCCCAGCACCTGGTCGATCGCCACGGCCGCACGCAGTTCACCGGCGCGCACCAGCAGCAGCGGCACCTGGTCCTGCCCTTCGGCACGGGCCTGGCCCTGGCCGACCAGCGTGCCCAGGTCGTGCAGCGCGAATTCTTCGCCGCCGTAGTGGTAACCGCCATTGGCCGATTCGAAGCGCTCGCGCGAGATCCGGCCGATACCGCTGACCGAGGCGACCGGCACCGCGAAGGTGGTCTCGCCGATCTGCACGAACACCGCCTGGGTGACCGCCAGGGTCTGCGGCAGGCGCAGGGTGAAGGTGACGCCCTTGCCCGGCACCGAGTGGATGTCCACCGAGCCGCCCAGCTGGCGCACTTCGTTGTGCACCACGTCCATGCCCACGCCGCGGCCTGCCAGCTGGCTGACCTGGTCGGCGGTGCTGAACCCGGGCGAGAAGATCATCGCGTCCAGTTCGGCATCGCCGAGCACGGCGTCGGCCTCGACCAGGCCGCGCTGTTCGGCGCGGCGACGGATCGCCTCGCGGTTCAGCCCAGCGCCGTCATCGGCCACTTCCAGCACGATTTCCGAGCCTTCGCGGCGCAGCCGGATGGCGATCTCGCCTTCCTCCGGCTTGCCGGCGGCGCGACGCTGCTCCGGGGTCTCCAGGCCATGGGCCACGGAGTTGCGCAGCATGTGTTCCAGCGGCGCGACCATGCGGTCGAGCACGTTGCGGTCCAGTTCGCCGTGGGTACCGTCCAGGGTGACGTGGACCTGCTTGCCGGTGTCCTGGCCGGCCTGGCGGACCACGCGGCGCAGGCGCGGCACCAGGCCGTCGAACGGCACCATGCGCGCGCGCATCAGGCCATCCTGCAGTTCCGAGCTGACCCGCGACTGCTGCTGCAGCAGGACGTCGTACTGGCGCGACAGATCGTCCAGCACGCCCTGCAGGCCGCCAAGGTCGGCTGCGGATTCGTTCAGCGCACGGCTGAGCTGCTGCAGCGTGGAGAAGCGGTCCAGTTCCAGCGGGTCGAACTTGTGGTCGACCTGTTCCTGCTCGCGCTGGTAACGGGCCACGATCTGGGCTTCGGTTTCCAGGTCCAGGCGACGCAGCTGGTCGCGCAGGCGCGCATTGGTGCGGTCCAGTTCGCCCATGGCACCGCGGAAGGCACCCAGCTGCTGTTCCAGGCGCGACCGGTAGATCGCCACTTCACCGGCGTGGTTGACCAGGCGGTCCAGCAGGTCGGCGCGCACGCGCACCTGCTCCTGCTGCGGACGCGCCAGGGTGTCTTCGTCAGTGGACGCTTCCAGCGGCACCGGTGCGGACAACGGTGCCGACGCAACCGCCGTATCGACCACCGCCGGGACCTCGACTGCGGCAGCAGGCGCGGCGGGCGCGTCTTCTGCTTCGGCGCGGCCGAGCGTGCGCGCTTCGAACGCGGCGATCAGGTCGTCCGGCATGGCCACGTCGCGGTGGCGACCGGTGCGGGTCAGCATCTGGTGCAGGCGGTCGAAGCCACGCTCCAGCAGGTGGACGTCGCTGCGGTCGATATCGGTACGGTTGGCGGCGACCGCCTCCAGCAGCGATTCGATGCCGTGGCCCAGGTCGCCGATGGCGTTGATGCCGGCCATGCGTGCGCCACCCTTGAGGGTGTGCAGATCACGCTGCAGCCCGGCGATCGCTTCGCGGTCCTGGGGCGCGGCGCGCAGTTCGCTGATCAGGCCATCGCAATGGTCGAGCAGGTCCTTGCCTTCCTCGACGAAGATGTCGACCAGCTCGCGGTCCAGCACGCTGAAGTCCAGCGAACCGGCGTCGTCGATTTCCTCTTCTTCGGCGGCCGCTTCGTCCGCCGCAACGGCGGCGGACAGCGGGGCGTCTTCCAGTTCGAACAGCGGTGTCGACGGCGACGATGCTTCGGCATCGGACAGGCCTGCTTCGGACTCGGCGAATGCATCGCGCTCGTCCAGTGCTTCGTGGCGGGCATCCAGGCCCAGCACCGGTGCGTCTTCGGCAGTTGCTTTCGCATCGGGACCGTCGACGATGGTCAGGCCATCGTCCAGCGCCTGCTGCAGCTCAACCGATTCGCCGAACGCGGGGGTCGACGGGATGACGTCTTCCAGCACCGCAGCGTCTTCGTTGTCTTCGATGGCATCCAGGCTGTACCCGGTGCTGTCATCAGCGGTGACCGGTGCGTCGGTCTCCGATTCGATCGCGTCGTGCAGCGCCTCGACTTCCACGGCTTCCAGTTCGATGGCCTGGATCTCTTCGGCCACGATTTCTTCGGCCACGACCGTTTCGGCGACGGGCTCTTCGGCGACGATGTCGAGCGGCTGCGACGGCTCTGCGTCAGCTGCGTCCCCGACCTCCACCGACTCCGGCAGCGTGTGTTCGTAGAAGCGCGACAGATCGTCCGCACCCGTCAGCTCCACCGTTTCCAGGCCGTGCTCGACGATGGGGGCTTCCACGGTTTCCGGCGTGGTATCGACCGGCGCGCTGGACGGCGCGTCGAACGGGGTCACCAGCTCGGCGTTGAAGTAGGCGGAAAGATCGTCACTGCCCGTCAGCTCATCGACCACCAGGGCATCGTCGGCGGTTTCGCCGGCGTCGACCAGCGACAGCGCGTCGGCCTCGACGATGGCCTGCTGCAGCCCGGTGTCGGTGCTGTCGTCGGCAACGGCGTAGCCATTGCGCTCATCGAACTGTGCGGACAGCGCGGCCAGCTCATGGGCGGTGACATCGTGCGCGGCCTGGGATGCATCGGCCTCCGCGTCGTTGTCGGCATCGGCAACGGCATCCCGTTCGTCGGCGTCATCACCGTCCAGGTCCATGCCATCGTCGGCAACCAGTGCCGGCCAACGTGCTTCGGGCAGCGTTTCGGCCAGCGCCTGCAGGCGTTCGGCCAGCGCAGCCTGCGACGGAATGCGCGGGACTTCGGCCTGCAACGCCACCATCGTGGTACGGATCGCAACGGCGGCAGCGGCCAGTGCCTCGACGCCTTCGGTGCCCGGGACCGCATCCGCCGCCAGCGAGCGCTTGATGAAGCTCTCGGCGTTACCGGTGACAGCGGTGATTTCCGGCACGTCGGTCATCGCGAACGCACCATTCATGGTGTGCACCGCGCGCAGCAGGGTATCGGTGACCGGTTGCGGCGCCGCCTGTGCTTCTTCCAGCCAGGCCTGCAGCGTGGCGTGGTGGGCCTCGACTTCGGCCTCCAGGATTTCGCGCAGCACCTCGTCGATGTTGGCCGGGGTTCCGCCGGTTTCCTCGACCGCCTCGACGGCCTCGACGTCGGCGGCTTCCTGCGCGACGTCGGCCACGACCACGTCGGTCGGCTCCACCGGCGCGGCGGCCGGAGTCGGCCGCTGCAGCGGCACATGGAAGGTTTCCTCGCCCGCGGCAACGCGGTCGGCGATGCCCTGCATGGCCTGCAGGTCCGCGCTCACGCGGCTGCCATCGCGCAGCGCAGCGTTGAGCTGCGGCAGCACTTCATAGGCCTGGGTGACCATTGCCACCACCGCTGGCGATGCCGGGCGGCTGCCGTCCAGCACGCGGTTGAGCATGCCTTCGATCTTCCAGCTGAACTCGCCCAGGGTGCGCGCGCCAACCAGGCGGCCACTGCCCTTCAGGGTGTGGAACACGCGGCGGATCGGACGCAGGCGGTCCATGTTGTCCGGGGCCATGCGCCAGACCGGCAGCAGGTTGCCCAGGTTGACCAGTTCCTCGTCGAACTCTTCGATGAAGACGTCGCGGATGTCCTGGTCGATGTTCTCGCCATCGTCCTCGAAGCCGGCGTCGATGGTGCCCGGCTCGTCAGCGGCAACCGGCGCGTCGACCACGGCAGGCGCCTCGACAGCCGGCGTAGTGGAGAACTGCGCGGCGGCGGCATCCAGCTCGGCAAGGAAGCGCGCGGATTCGTCGTCCAGCTCGATCTTGCTGATCACCGCTTCCTGCACGCCAGCGACGGAGCCCACGCCCGTTGCTTCGATGGCAGCTTCGTCTTCGCGAGCCTCGTCCTGGCGGGCCTCGATCAGGTCTTCGGCCGGTACGGCGACCGCTTCAACCGGTTCGTCTTCAACCGGCTCGGCCTGCTCCTGCAGGAACGCCGGCAGTGCCTGCACATCCAGCTCGCTGCTGTCGGTGGCCGGCGCGTCGTCGATCTGCAGCGAGAGTACGTCGCCGGCATTGTGCAGCGGCTCGTCGAAGGTGAATTCGATCGGCTCGTCGCTCAGTTCCAGTGCATCGTGTTCGGCGGCGACCGGGTCGAACCCGGTGGCGATCGGTGCTGCGGGGTCGGACGGCGTCGCGTCCACGCCATCCAGGGCGATCGGTGCGATGTCGGTTGCCGGCGCGGCCTGCCACGACGTGCCGACGCTGGCATCTTCCGCCAGCACCGGATCGAAGTGGGCGAAGGTGGGAGCGTCATCGGTACGCACCGGTTCGCTGTGCAGCGTCCACTGCGGCGCGTCCGCAGCGACCGGAGCGGTCGACGCTTCGAACACCAGCGTCGGCGCCGGCTTGCTGGCCGGCACGACGGGCGCGGCGGCAGCGACCTCAGGCAGCGGCTCGAAGGTGAAGTCCGGCAGCGGCGGTGAAGGCACGTCGCCCGGTGCCGGGGCGGCCGGCGTGACCGCCGTTTCCACCGGGGCCACCACGGGGGCATCCCATCCGGTCAGCTCCACGTGTTCCGGGGCAACCGGCAGCGCTTCAGCGCTGGCATCGACCGGGGCGGCATTTTCGTCCGGCAGTGGCCAGTAACGCAGCGTTTCCAGGCTGGTGCGGGTGATGTCGAGAATGTCGTCGCGACCCTGGCGGCGTTCGCGCAGGGCTTCGAGGTAATACTCCAGGCTGGCCATGGCGTCGGCCAGGGTGTCCAGCTGGCGGCCGCTGGGTACGCGCTGGCGGCCGATCAGCTCGACCGCGATGTACTGGCGCACGCCCTGCAGGTAATCGGCCGGCGTGGAAAGGTCGAGCATGCGCAGCGCGCCGGCGACCTCGCCCAGCAGGCGTGGCACTTCGTGCAGCTGCTCGTGGTTCCAGTTGGTTTCGATGAACGCGACGAAATGCTCGCGCGCGGCCGAGAAGTTGGCGATCGCCTCGTGGGCAAGCACTTCAACGGTACGCCGGCCTTCGGCCGCACTCGGATCGTCTTCGCCACTGCCGCCGGCGCCGAGGTGGGCGACCTGGTCGTCCAGCGAGGCATCCACGTACAGCAGCGCACCGGCGATATCCAGCAGCAGGGTTTCATCGATCTGCTGCTGGCCGTCGACCACGCCACGCAGCGCATCGCGCTGCTGCACGACCACGCCGCGGGCCACGCCCAGGCCCATCATGCCCAGGGTGTCGGCGACCGCGCCCAGTTCGTTGACCTGGGTCTGCAGCTGGGCCGGCTCGCCGCCCGTACGCAGGTGCAGGTCCAGTGCGTCCTTGATGCGCAGCAGCTCTTCCTTGACCGCATTGCCCACGGTGTCGAGCAGCTCGCGGTTGCGGCCGCTCAGGCTGCCACGTGCGTGGTCCAGTTCGGCCTCGGTGGCGCTGGCACTGTCCGGCGCGAACGCGAACAGCACGCTTTCATTGATCACCGGCGCGGCGCGCGCCAGGCGGATGTCATTCAGCAGCGGCAGCAGCACGATCGGAATGTCGCGGTGACCGTTCTGCAGGCGCTCCAGGTAATCGGGCAGCAGCACGCTGCCGCGCATCAGGGTGGCGCAGGCTTCGTCGCGGTCGGGCACTTCCCCGGCACCGATGGCATTGGCCAGCTGTTCCATCTCCTCGGCCACCATCGCCGGGGCATACAGCTCGACCATGCGCAGGGTGCCCTGCACCTGGTGCAGGTAGCCGGCGCAGAAGCGCATGCGGCTGCCATCGGCAGGGTCTTCGGCGTAGTACTCGAGCTCGTTGCGCACCTGGCGCAGGGTCTCGTCCAGCTCCGGCTTCACCCAGCCCAGGGCGGCGTGGCTCATGGCATCGCGCAGCGTGCTCATGCCAGGTCTCCCGGCAGGTGGGCGCGCATGTCGTGCTGTGCTTTATCGCGATGCATCATCTGCTGATTCCTTCCCTCTCCGCCCTGCCCGCGGCTCACGCCGGCAGCTTGAAGTCGGCAACCGAGCGGCGCAGGTCGGCCGCCAGCTGTGCCAAATGACCGATCGACTCGGCGGTCTGTCCCGCGCCCTGCGAGGTCTGGCCGGTAATCTGACGGATCACGCCCATGGTGCGGGTGATGTCCGACGCGGCCGACGACTGCTGCTGGGCGGCGATCGAGATGTTCTTGATGAGGTTGTTGAGCGCGTTGGACACGCGTTCGATTTCGGTCAGCGCCGTGCCGGCATCCTCGGCCAGGCGTGCACCGGACACCACTTCGGCGGTGGTCTGCTCCATCGAGCTGACCGCTTCGTTGGTATCGGCCTGAATGGCCTGGACCAGGTTCTCGATTCGGCGGGTCGCACCGGAGGTGCGCTCTGCCAGGCGCTGCACTTCGTCGGCCACGACCGCGAAACCACGGCCGGCTTCACCGGCCGAGGCCGCCTGCACCGCGGCGTTCAACGCCAGGATGTTGGTCTGCTCGGAAATGTCGTTGATCAGTTCCACGATCGAACCGATTTCCTGCGAGGACTCGCCCAGGCGCTTGATGCGCTTGGAGGTTTCCTGGATCTGGTCGCGGATCTGGTCCATGCCCTGGATCGTTTCACGCACCACGCCGGCACCTTCGGCGGCGATGACCACCGAGCGCTGTGCCACGTCGGCCGACTCGGCGGAGTTGCGCGACACCTGTTCAATGCTCGACGCGATTTCGCCAATGCGGTCCGATGCCGAGGTGATCTGGTTGGCCTGGTGGCCCGCCGCTTCGGCCAGCTGCATGGCCGTGGCCTGGGTTTCCTGGGTGGACACGGCGACCTTGGCCGACGTGTCGTTGATGGTGGTCACCAGGTGGCGCAGTTCGTCCACGGCGTAGTTGATTGCGTCGGCGATGGCGCCGGTCATGTCCTCGGTCACCGAGGCCTTGACCGTCAGGTCGCCTTCACCCAGCGAGCTGATTTCGTCCAGCAGCCGCATGATGGCCTGCTGGTTGCGGCTGTTGAATTCCACCTGGGTCTGGTAGCGCAGTTCCTGCTCGCGCGAACGGCTGCGCACGGTGCTGCTGACGAAGCCGATGATGGCGATCAGCGACAGCGCACCGGAGATCACGCCCAGCCAGAAGTTCGGGAACAGGCGCGTGTCGCGCACCGAGCCGAACGAGGAGAACGCCTCGAACAGCTTCTTGCTGTCATCCAGCATCTTGTTGGAGCCGGCGGTCAGCGCCGCGGCCGAGGACTGCGCCGAGAACAGCTGGCGCGAGCTGGCCAGGATCGCGTCAGCGTCCTGCTTCATCGTGTCCCACTGCTTCTGCGACTGCTCCAGCGCGCCCAGCGCGGCGGCGTTGCGGACCGGGGCGATGCCCAGTTCGTCATTGCCGTTGCGCAGCGCATCCAGCACCTGGGTGAACACCACGGAGTCGCGGGCCAGCGCATCGCCCGCAGCGGCCGCGTTGCCACCACCGGCGCGCATTTCGGTCACCCGGCGGGCCATCGAGCCCACCACCACGACCTGCTGCAGGGCGTTATACACCTGCGAGGCCGGGGCGCCGCTGGCCGACATGGCACGCACAACTTCGTTGAGCTGGGCCTGCAGGGCAGGCACGCCGTTGACGAAGTTGTTGGCGTTGCCGGCCAGGGCCAGCACCGCCGGTTCACTCGCCACCAGCTGCGCCGCGCTCTTGCCGAGCGGCTCCCAGGTCTGGGTCAGCTGGTTGAGCGGACCGGACACGTTGGCTTCGCTGCCGTAGCGGCCCTGCAGGCTGCTCACCGTGCTTTCGATGCGCGCCTTGGTGTCCTTGAAGGCGGTGAAGGCCTGGGCGTTGCCCGAGACCGCTTCACGGCCCTGGTTGGCCAACTGCTGGGACAGCACCTGGAGATCGGCCGCGCCGGTACTGGCACCGGCCAGGCGGCTGCCCTGCCAGGTGGCCACACCGGTGTTGACGCCGAACACGATCATCGACAGGGCCAGCAGACCCAGCCAGAAATTGGTTCCTACCGTGCCCAGCTTGCCGGCCTTGGCGGTTTCCGAAGAAGTACTCATCGTTCAACCTCGATCTTCAATGCAGTGAGGCAGGCTGCAGCGTTCACGCCGCGGCCTGCCTGAATTCGGGGGTACGGGACAACAGCGAGAGCGAGAACACGCCCCAGTCGTGGCCGTCGCCATGGAACGCGCGGTCGATGAAATGGGCGTAACGGCCGCTGGCCAGGTCGCCGCTCTCGATGTCCTGGTCCAGCTGGAAGCTGCGCTGGCCGAACAGTTCATCAATGGTCAGGGCAACGTCGCCGCCGGCCTGGCGCATGATCAGCACCCGCTGGCCTTCCTGCTGCACGGTGCGCTCGCCTTCCATGAAGTACTTCAGGTCGACCACCGGGAACAGGTTGCCGCGCAGGTTGCCCACGCCCAGCAGCCACGGCTGCGCGCCAGGCACCGGGGTGATCGGCGGCATCGGCACGATTTCGACCACCTCGCGGAAGTCCGAGACCAGGTGGCGCTTGCCAACCCGGTAGCCGACGCCGCGCCACAGGTCCTGGGCGAACTGCCGCTCGGGCAGCTGCACCGCATGGGCCAGGCTGCGCCGTTCGTAGGCTTCAAGGATGTCGAAGGGAGAACGCATCAGGACACCAGCAGTTCATTGATCTGCGCGATCAGGTCTTCTTCGCGCGGTGGCTTGACCACATAGGCGGCCGCGCCCTGGCGCAGCCCCCAGGCCTTGTCGGTTTCCATCGCCTTGGTACTGACGATGATCACCGGGATGGCCTTGGTCTTCTCATCGCGGTTCAGCGCGCGGGTCGCCTGGAAGCCGCTCATGCCCGGCAGCACCACGTCCATCAGCACAAGCTGCGGCTGGTGTTCCTGGACGAGCTTGATCCCGTCCTCGGCGTTGCCGGCCTCGAGCACTTCGTGCCCGGCCTTGGTCAACCATTGGATGAACACCGCCCGGTCGGTCGGTGAGTCCTCGATCAGAACGATTCGAGCCATTGTGCCTTTCCCCCCTGGTCAGGCGTTTACGTATGTGCGGATGGCACCCAGCAGTTCTTCACGCGTGAAAGGCTTGGTCAGGTACTGCTCCGAGCCCACGATGCGACCGCGCGCCTTGTCGAACAGGCCGTCCTTGGACGACAGCATGATCACTGGCGTGGCCTTGAACAGCTGGTTGTTCTTGATCAGCGCGCAGGTCTGATACCCGTCGAGACGGGGCATCATGATGTCCACGAAGATGATCTGCGGCTGTGTGTCGGCGATCTTCGCCAACGCCTCGAAACCATCGGTCGCGGTCACTACTTCGCAGCCTTCACGCTTGAGCAGCGTTTCGGCCGTTCTGCGGATGGTCTTCGAATCATCGATGACCATCACCCTGAGCCCTGCGAGTTCCCCACCCGCAGCCATGTTTTCAGTCATTACCTTTCCCCGAGCGCGCGACGCTTCTGCTTTGGTCCGGCGCCGCTGCGAAAGCGTATCTATATCCCACCACGCGGCCGTCATCAAGGGTGTGCTTCCCAAGCCAAGCCGGGAGCGCCCCCCGCGAACCGGCCCGGCCCGGAACTGCGCAAAGCGTGAAGACCGCCGGACGCTGCGTTCCGCCGCTCCGGGCAGGCAATACGGGCGCATTGCCGCTACCATCAGCGCCTGCCCGCCAGGTTGCGACCATGCCGTTGAACGTCATCGTGGTGATGGATGCCATCGCCCATATCAAGATCGCCAAGGACACCACCTTCGCCATGCTGCTGGAAGCCCAGCGCCGTGGCCATGCACTGCACTACGTCAGCCCCGGCGGGCTGGCGCTGCGCGACGGGGTGGCGGTGGCCCGTACCGCCCCGCTGCAGGTGCGCGACGACAAGCATGACTGGTTCACGCTGGGCGAATTCGGCCAGACCACCTTCGGCCCCGGCCAGGTGGTGCTGATGCGCAAGGATCCGCCGGTGGATGCCGAATTCATCTACGACACCCAGGTACTGGGCGTGGCCCAGCAGGCGGGCGCGCTGGTGGTGAACGATCCGCAGGGCCTGCGCGACTACAACGAGAAGCTGGCCGCCCTGCTCTTCCCGCAGTGCTGCCCGCCGACCCTGGTCAGCCGCCGCCACGCCGACCTGAAGGCGTTCGTGCTGGAACATGGCCAGGCCGTGCTCAAGCCGCTGGACGGCATGGGCGGGCGCTCGATCTTCCGCAGCGGCACCGGTGATCCGAACCTCAACGTGATCCTGGAAACGCTGACCGATGGCGAGCGCAGGCTGACCCTGGCTCAGAAATTCATCCCCGACATCACCGCCGGCGACAAGCGCATCCTGCTGGTCGACGGAGAGCCGGTGGACTACTGCCTGGCGCGGATTCCGCAGGGCGACGAGTTCCGCGGCAACCTGGCCGCCGGTGGTCGCGGCGAAGGCCGCCCGCTGAGCGAGCGCGACCGCTGGATCGCCGCCCAGGTCGGGCCGGAGATGAAGCGCCGTGGCATGCGCTTCGTGGGGCTGGACGTGATCGGTGATTACCTCACCGAGGTCAATGTCACCAGCCCCACCTGCGTGCGCGAACTGGATGCGCAGTTCGGGCTGAACATCGCCGGCACCCTGTTCGACGCGATCGAGGCCAGCCTGGCGCAATGAGTACGGCGGTCGCTCCGATGGTGCCCCTGCAGGCCCGCGAATCGCAGCGCCTGGGCGCGACCCTCGCGCTGTCGGCGCTGGTGCATGCGCTGCTGATCCTGGGGGTGGGCTTCGCGGTCAGCGACAATGCCGCGCTGGTGCCGACCCTGGACGTGATCTTCAGCCAGACCCAGACCCCGCTGACCCCCAGGCAGGCCGACTTCCTGGCCCAGGCCAACCAGCAGGGCGGCGGCGACCACGACAAGGCGCAGCGCCCGCGTGACAACCAGACCGGGATCGTGCCGCAGCCCCAGGCCGGGCTGTCGCCGGTGCCGCAGCAGCGCCAGGATGCCGCGCGCCCGCCACCGCCGCAGGCGCGGGTGGTGGCCAGCCGCAACAGCCCCGACCCGATCGCCGAGGCACAGCCACAGCCACTGCCGGAGCATCCGCAGCCGGACGCGGCGATGACCGCGCGCGAACAGCGCGATGCCGAAATGGCCCGGCTGGCCGCCGAGGTGCACCTGCGTTCGGCGCAGTACGCCAAGCGCCCGAACCGCAAGTTCGTGTCGGCCAGCACCCGCGAATACGCCTACGCCAATTACCTGCGCGCGTGGGTGGACCGCGCCGAACGCGTGGGCAACCTCAACTACCCCGACGAGGCGCGCCAGCGCCGGCTGGGCGGCCAGGTGGTGATCACCGTGGGCGTGCGCCGCGATGGCAGCGTGGAAAGCAGCCGGATCCTGCGCAGCAGCGGCACGCCGCTGCTGGATGAAACCGCGCTGCGGGTCATCCGCCTGGCCCAGCCGTTCCCGCCGCTGCCCAAGACCGATGACGGCGTGGATATACTGCAGGTCACCCGGACCTGGGTGTTCCTGCCCGGCGGCGAGTTGCGCGACGACCGGTAAGGCCGGCTCGGCTCCGGGCGCTCTGATTGATCAGCGCTGCTTTGCCGCCCGCGCAGCCTGCTGTTCGACCAGGGTCAGGGCGACGTTGTTGCGCAGGTAAGCCGGTTCAACCAGCTCCGGGGCCATCGCCTCGCCGCGCTCGAACATCGGCACCGCCAGCGCCAGCAGGTCGGAGGCACGCGGCAATGCCTGCGCGTCAACACCGTCCAGCTGATCGGCAAGCCGCGTGGCCAGCACGCCCTCGGCCGCACCGAAGCCCGTACCGACACCAAACCAGCGCGTGCCATCGGGCAGTTCCACGGCCTCCGGCGCACACACCACTTCCTCGCCCTGCAGCTGCCACTGGCCATCCACGCGCACGTGGCGCGCCGCATAGACCTCCCCCATGCGCGCATCGATGCTGCTCAGGACGTGGATGGCTTCAGCCGGCGCGCGCAGCGCCAGCACCTGCAGGGTGGAGACCGGGATCAACGGGCGATCCAGCGCCAGCGCGATGCCTTGCGCGATGGCAATCGCCAGCCGCACGCCGGTGAACGCGCCCGGCCCCCGCCCCAAAGCAATCGCATCCAGCTGCGAGCGCGCCAGCCCGGCCTCGGCCAGCAGTTCCTCGGCCCAGGGCAGGCTCAGTTCGGCATGGCGGCGCGGGGCGATCTCGAAGCGCTCACGCACCTGCCCATCCACGTACAGGGCAACGGAGCAGGCTTCGGTGGCGGTTTCAAAGGCGAGCAGTTTCATGGGGATCAGAACAGGGAAGTAGGAAAGGCATCGGCAACCGCGGCGGGACTGGCAGTCCCGGTGTCGGCAGCAGTGGCAGGCCATTGTGGCGCAAAGAAGGTCTGCACATCGCCCAGCGAGCGCGTGCGCCGGAACGGCGGCAGCGAATCCAGGAAGGTGCGGCCGTAGCTGCGGCTGACCAGGCGCGGGTCGCACAGCACCAGCACGCCCCGGTCGGTCTCGCTGCGGATCAGCCGCCCCACGCCCTGCTTGAGCGCGATCACCGCCTGCGGCAGCTGCTCGTCGCGGAACGGGTTGCCGCCATCGCGACGGATGGCATCCAGCCGTGCCTCGAACACCGGGTCATCGGGCGCGGCGAACGGCAGCTTGTCGATCACCACCACGCTCAACGCATCGCCCACTACGTCCACGCCCTCGCGGAAGCTGGCCGAGCCCAGCAGCACGCCGTTGCCGGATTCGCGGAAGCGCTGCAGCAGCGTGGCGCGCGGCGCCTCACCCTGCACGAACAACGGCCACGGCGCGTCGCGCAGTGCTTCGGCGGCTTCGCGCAATGCGCGATGCGAGGCGAACAACAGGAATGCGCGCCCGCCCGATGCTTCCAGCACCGGGGTCAGCGCGCGGATCAGCGCGGTACCAAAGCCGCGCGCGGCCGGATCCGGCAGGTCGGTCGGCAGATAGCACAGCGCCTGCCGGGCCCAGTCGAACGGACTGGGCTGCAGCAACGTGATCGGGTCGTCCAGGCCCAGCCGCTGGGCGATGTGCTCGAACCTGCCGTCCACCGTCAGCGTGGCCGAGGTGAATATCCACGCCGCCATCGAACGCTGGCGGTGCTCGCGCAGCGGCCCGGACACATCCATCGGTGTGCGCTGGCAGCGGAAGCCACGCGGGGTGAGCTCATACCAGAGCACCTCGGCCGGTGCTGGAACCTGCTCCGGCTCGGTATCGAAGTCCAGCAGCGGCGCATCATCGCCCAACCAGCGCGACAACCGCGACACCGCCTCCATCGCCCGCGCGTGGCAGGCATCCAGGCCGGGCGACGACGCGCGCACGCCATCCAGTACGTCGCGCAGCGCCACGAGCGCACTCATCGCGGCATCGAAGCCATCGCGCACCTGCGGCACCGCCAGGGCGCGCCACTGGGTACCGCGCGCGGGCAGGCCGTCCATCGCCGTGCGCAGCTCGCGCAGGGTCTGCTCCAGCGCGCCGGCATGCGCGTGCAGCGCGGCCTGCGCACCGGCCACGCTGCGGCTCTCGGCCAGGCAGTCGCGCGCCAGCTCCTGCCACGGCCGCATGCCGAATCCTTCGCCGAAGAAATTGGCGGCCAGCTCCGGCAACTGATGCGCTTCGTCGATCACGAACGCCTGCGCGCCCGGCAGGATTTCGCCGAAGCCCTCCTGTTTGAGCGCCAGGTCGGCCAGCAGCAGGTGGTGGTTGACCACCACCACGTCGGCCGCCTGTGCACGCTGGCGCGCCTGCACTACGAAGCAGTCATCCCAGAACGGGCACTCCGTACCCAGGCAGTTGTCCACCGTGGAGGTGACCATCGGGTACAGCGGCGAATCATCGGGCAGCGCTTCCAGTTCGGCCATATCGCCGAATTTCGTACGCCCCGACCAGGCCAGGATGCGCTGGAACTGCGCCACTTCCTGCGGCGAAGTGAAGCGCGGCTCGCCGCGCGCCTGCTGCAGCCGGTACCGGCACAGGTAATTGGACCGCCCTTTGAGCAGCGCGCTGCTGTGCCCCACCCCGAGCGCGGCACGCACGCGCGGCAGGTCGCGGTGGTACAGCTGGTCCTGCAGCGCGCGGGTACCGGTGGAAATGATGGTCTTCAGCCCCGACAGCAGCGCCGGCACCAGGTAGGCGAAGGTCTTGCCGGTGCCCGTGCCGGCCTCGGCAAGCAGCACCTCGCGCTGGTCGAAGGCTTCGGCGATGGCCGTGGTCAGGCGCAGCTGCGCCGGACGGGCGACGAAGGCATCAAGTTGGCTGGCGAGCGTGCCACCCTCGCTGAGGGCTTCACTGCTGGCGTGGGCAAGGCGGGACATGCCGTCATTGTAGTGCCGGCCGCTGGCCGGCACCGTTTCAATAGCGCTTGATGCCCGGCACCGTGCAGCCTTCCAGCTGGGCGTGCGCCGATGCCGCGTTTTCCTTCTCGCCGCGCGCCAGGCGCGCCTGTTCGATGGTCGCCCAGTGGCGGCGGCACAACGGGCCGGTCTTCGAGCCCAGCTCCACCGCCTTGCGGGCCAGCGTTTCGGCGCGGGCCCAGTCGCCCTGCAGCAGCGCGATCTCCGCGCGTTCCTGCACGATCGACGGATCACCTTCGTTGATCAGCAGCGCCTGGTCCAGCGCGTCGGCCGCACCGGCCAGGTCGTTGGCCTGGCGCTTGGCCTTGGCCACCACGCGCAGGTCCTCGATGCCGGCATCGCGCAGCGGCTGCACATCCAGCTCCTTGTCGTCCTTGCCGGCGCTGGCATCCACGGCCGCCATGCGCTGGGCCGGCGTGGTGGTGTCGACCGGCGGCTTCACCGGCGGCGCGGTGGACACGCAGGCGGCCAACGCCAGGCCGAGCGCGAGCACGGAAGCGGTACGGATCACGGTGCGGGAAGTCGTCATGCGGAGCTGCCTTGCGTTGCGCTTCATCGAGCGGGGGGAGTGGCCGCGGGGGCGGCCTGCGCCGGCTCGGCGGCCGGTTCGGGCTTCTTGTCCAGGCCGAACCAGCTGCGCCAGCCACCGCCTTCGCCACCCTCGCCGCCTTCGCCCTCCGGCAATGCGGTGGGGGCCACGCAGGCAGCGTAGGCCGGCGCGTAGCCGACCACGAACGGGAAGCGGCGCGCGCCCGGGCAGGACTCGTCGGTGGCGGCGGTGCCGCCGGCTTCCACCGGCTGCCAGTCCAGGCCTTTGTTGCTGACCTTCAACGGCGCGCTCGGCAGGCGGCTGAAGATGCCCGACCATACCCGCATGGCGCCGGTGGCGCCGAACAGGCCGGTCTGCTCGTTCTGGTCGTTGCCCATCCAGACCACCGCCAGGTGGTCGCCGGTGTAGCCGGCATACCAGCTGTCACGACCATCGTTGGAGGTACCGGTCTTGCCGGCCGCCTGCAGGCGCGACAGGCCATCGGCGTTGAGGCGCGCGGCGGTGCCGCTGGACACCACCTGCTGCAGGCCGATGCTGATCAGGTTGGCGGCGATGGAGTCGCCTTCCTGGGCCGGCGCCGGGGTCTTGTCATAGCGCTTGAGCAGCTTGCCCTGCGGATCGAGCACGCCGCGCACGGCGTGCAGCGGCTGGATCTCGCCACCGGACGCCAGGAACTGGTACAGCTGCGCCATCGCATAGGGGCTCTGGTCGGTCGCGCCCAGGATCACCGAGGGATTGCTCTCGGCCTTCAACCCGGCCAGCACGTGGATCAGCTGGGTGACCCGCTCCGGGCCCACCTGCATGCCCACCCGCACGGTGGCCTGGTTGTAGGAATTGGCCAGCGCGTCGACAAGGCGCACGGTGCCGTGGCTGCGGTTGTCCGCATTGCCCGGGGTCCAGCGCTTGCCGCGGCTGAGCTGCACGGTCACCGGCGAATCATCGACGAAGGTGGCCAGCGAATACTTGTCCGGCTGCGCCAGCGCCAGCAGGTACACGAACGGCTTGAGCAGCGAGCCGACCTGCCGCTGCGCTTCGATGGCGCGGTTGAAGCCCGGCTCGGACACATCGCGGCTGCCGACCACGGCCAGCACGTCGCCGTTGTGCACGTCGGTCAGCACCAGGCCGGCCTGCAGTTCGGGGCGGCGCTTGTTTTCCAGCGACTTCAGCGTTTTGGTCACCGCACCTTCGGCATAGGCCTGGGCCGAGGGCGCCATGCCCGTCATCACGCTCAGGCCAGCGCCCTGCAGCACGGCTTCGGGGTAGTCATGGCCCAGCTGGCGGCGCACCAGGTCGACATAGGCCGGGAACCGGTTGGCGGCGATCAGGCCGGGGTTCTTCGGCACGCCCAGCGGCGCCTTCAGCGCACGCTGCAGCTCGGCGTCGTCGATCAGGCCGTTTTCGTGCAGCTTGCCGAGCACGAAGTTGCGCCGGTCCAGCGCGCGCTCGGGGTTGCGGCGCGGGTCGTAGTAGGACGGCCCCTTGACCAGCCCGATCAGCAGCGCGATGTGTTCGGTGTTGAGCGAGGACAGGTCACGACCGAACCAGAATTCGGCGCCGGAGGACATGCCGTGGATCGCCTGGCTGCCGCGCTGGCCCAGGTACACCTGGTTGAGGTAGGCCTCCAGGATGGTGCGCTTGTCGTAGCGCGCCTCCATGATCAGCGCGTACAGCACCTCGTTGAACTTGCGGGTGACGGTCTGTTCCTTGCCGATCCCGAGCAGGCCGCTGCGGGCCAGCTGCTGGGTCAGCGTGGAAGCGCCCTGGCGGCTCTGGCCGCCGGAGCGCACGGTCACCCAGACCGCGCGCGCGATGCCGCTCAGGTCGATGCCATGGTGCCGGTTGAAATCCTTGTCCTCCACCGCCTGCAGGCCGGTGACCAGCAGCTCGGGGGTGTCTTCGAGCCGGACCAGGCGGCGCTCTTCCTGCTTCTGGCCGTACAGGGTGGCGATACGCGCCGGGTCCAGCCGCGCGGCCTTGAGCGCCTTGCGGCTGTCTGCGTCGCGCAGCGAGGCGATCTGGCCACCGGACAGACTCAGCTCGATCCGGCGCGGCGCGACCTTGCCGTCGACGTCGTTGTAGCCGCGGCTGGACACCACGAAGCGGCCGCCGTCCTGGCTGAAGGTGGCCGGCGCCTTGCCGGTGCCGTCATCGCGGTAGGCCGATGCCGCCAGTTCGGTCTTGAGCGTCTGCGTATCCATGGCCACGCCCGGCGCCAGCGCCAGCGGCCGTGCGTAGACACGGGTGGGAATCTGCCAGCGCAGTTCGCCGAAGCGCTGGGTGACCTGGGTGTTCAGGTACACCGTATAGGGAATGAGGAAACCCAGCGCCAGCGCCACGGCGGCCATGCCCCAGGTGATCAGGCGACGGCGCCACAGCGGCCAGCGGCTGTCGGTGTCGTCCTCGAACGCGTCGTTGTCGTCGGAATCGTAGCGTGGGGGCACGGGCATGCAAGAATGTAAAAGTCCGGCGAGTCTAGCGCAGCCACGGTAGCGCGCGTGTCCCCCGGTTTTCCCCGCTTAGCTGGAGTTGTAACGGGATGTCGACATCCTTGGCCGATGCACGCTACTTCCTGAACCGCATGATCGGCCTGTTCCGGCGCAGCGTGGCCAGCCTGCGCACCCGGGGCTGGCGGGCCACCTGGCAGCGTATCCGGGTCCATGCGCAGCCCCTGCCCGAGCTGCAGCGCGCCCCGTTGTACCTGCCAGCGGCGGCCCCGTTCGCGCCGTTCGCGGTGCCGTGCAGCGTTGAGCCACGGGTCAGCATTGTGATCCCGGTGTACAACCATGCCGCCCACACCCTGGCCTGCCTGCGCGCTCTGGCGGCCCACCCGCCGCACGTGGCCTGCGAGATCCTGGTCATCGACGACGGCAGCAGCGACGAGACCCTGCAGTGGATGCCGCAGGTGCAGGGGCTGCGCTACGAAGTCCGGGCGGCCAACGGCGGCTTCATCGAGGCCTGCAACGACGGCGTGGCGCGCTCGCGCGGCGCCTTCGTGGTGCTGCTCAACAACGACACCGTGCCGCAGCCCGGCTGGCTGGATGCGCTGCTGGAGACGTTCGACAAGGTCCCGCAGGCCGGCCTGGTCGGCTCACAGCTGCTGTATCCCGACGGCCGCCTGCAGGAGGCCGGCGGCGTGGTGTTCAGCGACGGCAGTGCATGGAGCTACGGCCGCTTCGAATCGCCTGACGACCCGCGCTATCGCGCGCTGCGCGATGCGGACTACTGTTCCGGCGCCGCGTTGATGCTGCCGCGTGCGCTGTGGGACCAGCTGGGCGGGCTGGATACGCGCTACCGTCCGGCCTATTACGAAGACACCGACCTGGCCTTTGCCGTGCGCGCCGCCGGCCGCCGGGTGCTGGTGCAACCGGCCAGCCGGGTGGTGCATGACGAAGGCACCAGCAACGGCACCGATACCGGCAGCGGGATCAAGGCCTACCAGGTCCGCAACCAGGGCGTGTTCGCGGCCCGGTGGGCGCAGGTGCTGGCCCGGCATCCGGCCCCCGGCAGCGTGCCGTCGCCGGCGTTGCTGCACCGCCACCAACGCCAGGTGCTGATCCTGGACGAACGCGTGCCGCAACCGGATCGCGATTCCGGTTCGCTGCGCCAGTACAACCTGATCCGCATGCTGCTGGCCGAAGGCCTGCACGTGGTATTCGTGCCAACCCTGCGCGAACATGCCGGCGCGCCCACCGAAGCACTGCAGGCGCTGGGCGTGGAAGTCTGGTACGCACCGTTCCTGGAGGGCGTCGGCGCGTGGCTGCGCGAGCACGGGTCGCGCTTTGCGGTGGTGATGATGGTGCGCCACCACGTGGCCAGCGAGTGCCTGCCGCTGCTGAAGCGCTACGCACCGGATGCGCGGCGGGTGTTCGATACCGTGGACCTGCACTACCTGCGCGAGCGCCGCGGCGCCGAACTGGCTGGCGATGCCGGGCTGCTGCGCAATGCCGGGCGCACCCGCACGCGCGAACTGGCGGTGATGGCCGCCAGCGACGTGACCGTGCTGGTCAGCGAGGCCGAGCGCGCGCACTACAGCCAGGTTGGGGATGTGCTGAGCCGCTGGGCGGCCGCCGCGCC
>NZ_JAGXKC010000080.1:0-6044 GCF_019091045.1 Stenotrophomonas sp. GbtcB23
CCCGCGCTCCACCTGGACCTTGGCCACTTCCCGCAGGGGCACCGTGCGAGGCCCCCCATTGGCGCCGGCGGCCAGACGGCTGGACTCATCGACACTGGTGCTTGCCGGCAGCGGAATGGGCAGATCTGCCAGCACAGCGGGGTCTTGGCGCTGCGCTTCGGGCAGGCGCACGACCAGGTCGAAGCGGCGGTCGCCCTCGATCAACTGGCCGGCAACACTGCCCCCAATGGCGGTGGCCACCGTCTCCTGCACATCGCCCGGATTCAGGCCATACCGTGCCAATGCCGCCGGATCTGGCGTGATGGTCAACAGCGGCAGGCCCGAGACCTGCTCGGCCTTGACGTCTTCGGCGCCGGGGACGCTGCGCATGACCCGCTCGACCCGACTGGCAAGGCGCGTCAGCTGGTCCAGATTGTCGCCGTAGACCTTGACTGCCACGTCCGAACGGACGCCGGAGATCAACTCGTTGGTGCGCATCTGGATGGGCTGGGTGAACTCGTAGTTGCTGCCCGGGATTTCCTTGGCTGCCGCCTCCAGCTCTTCCACCAGCTCGGCCTTGGGCTTACGCGGATCGGGCCACTGGTCGCGGGGCTTGAGCATCAGGAAGGTGTCGGCCATCGATGGCGGCATCGGATCGGTGGCCACCTCGGCGGTGCCGATCTTGGAGAAGATGTTGGCCACCTCCGGGAACTGGGCCAGGCGCTTCTCCAGCGTTTCCTGCATGGCCACCGACTGCTCCAGGCTGGTGCCGGGAATACGCATGGGTTGCAAGGTGATGTCGCCTTCATCCAGGCTCGGCACGAACTCCGAACCCAAGCGGGTGGCCAGCACGCCACAGCCCACCACCAGCACGGCCGCGCCTGCCAGCACCACGACCCGGCGCCGCAGTGCCCAATCCAGCAGCGGCGTATAGCGGGCCCGCGACCAGCGCATGAGGCGGTTGTCGTGCTCAGCCACGCGGCCGCGCAGGAAGGTGGCGATCGCCGCCGGCACGAAGGTCAGCGACAACACCATGGCGCCGGTCAGGGCCAGCACCACCGTGATCGCCATCGGGTGGAACATTTTTCCTTCCACCCCGGACAGCGCGAAGATCGGCAGGTAGACCGCGGCGATGATGCCCAGGCCAAACAGGCTGGGACGGATCACCTCGGCGGTGGCCGAGGCGGTCAGGTCATAGCGCTCTTCATCGTTGAGCTGGCGGCCCAGCGCGTGCTGCGCCTCCCCGAACCGGCGCAGACAGTTCTCGATGATGATCACCGCCCCGTCCACGATCAGGCCGAAGTCCAGCGCGCCCAGGCTCATCAGGTTGCCCGATACGCCGCCACGCACCATGCCGATGATCGTGAACAGCATCGCCAACGGGATCACCGCCGCGGTAATCAACGAGGCGCGCACATTGCCCAGCAGCAGGAACAGCACTACCACCACCAGCAGCGCGCCCTCGATCAGGTTCTTGGACACCGTGCCGATGGTGCGATCCACCAGCGCGGTGCGGTCATAGACGGCCTTGGCATGCACGCCGGCAGGCAAGCTGGCGTTGGCAGCGTCCAGCTTGGCCGCGGCTGCCTGGGAGACCTCCCGGCTGTTGGCGCCGAACAGCATGAAGGCGGTACCGACCACGACCTCATGGCCATTCTGGGTGGCCGCGCCCGTGCGCAGCTCCTTGCCTTCGCCCACGCTGGCCACATCGCGCACCCGGATGGGCACGCCGTCGCGGCGGTCCAGCACGATGTTGCCGATCGCCTCCAGATTGGCCAGCTGGCCGGGCACGCGCACCAGGAATTGCTGTCCATTGCGCTCGATGTAGCCAGCGCCAATGTTCTGGTTGTTGCGCATGACCGCCGCGACCACGTCGTTCAACGTGAAGCCCAGGGCCACCAGCTGGGCCGGGTCCGGGGTGATGTGGATCTGCCGCTCAAAACCGCCGATGGTGTTGACCTCGGTGACGCCGGGCGTGGTGCGCAGCTGCGGCCGGATCACCCAGTCCTGCAGGGTGCGCAGGTCCGTGGCGGTGTACGGGGTGCCGTCGGGCTTGCGAGCGTTGGGCTCGGCCTCCACGGTGTACATGAAGATCTCGCCCAACCCGGTGGAGATCGGCCCCATTTCCGGGTCCAATCCGTCGGGCAGCTGGGAAGCGATCTGCTGCAGGCGCTCGGCGACCTGCTGGCGGGCAAAGTACAGGTCGGTGCCGTCCTTGAACACCACGGTGACCTGTGAGAGCCCATACCGCGACAGCGAGCGGCTGTAGTCCAGCTTGGGCAGGCCGGCCATGGCCGTTTCAATGGCAAAGGTCACCCGTTGCTCAGCCTCCAGCGGCGAGTAACCCGGGGCCTGGGTGTTGATCTGGACCTGGACGTTGGTGATGTCCGGCGTGGCGTCGATGGAAAGGTGACGGTAGCTCCACACGCCCAGCGCAACCAGCGCAGCGGTGAGCACCAGCGTCAGCCAGCGATGGCGGATGGACAGCCCAATGAGGCGTTCGAGCATGGCGGGCCTCATTCCTCTTCCACGGTGGACTTTTCGATGTCGGCCTTGATCAGGAAGCTTTGGGCCACCACCACCTGTTCACCGGCCTTGAGGCCTTCCAGCACTTCGGCGCGTTCGGCGTCGCGGCGCCCCAGCTTCACCGGCCGGGTGTGGTAGGTTTCGCCCTGCTGCACGTAGACCACGTCCTGGTCTTCTGCGGTCTGCAGCGCGGTGATTGGCACCACCAGCGCCGCCGATTGGCGATCCACGGTGACCCGCGCCTTGACCGCCGAACCCGGACGCCACAGGCCATCGGTGTTGGCCACGGTGGCGCGCGCAATGGTGCTTTGGCTGGCGGTGGCGGTGCCGGGCAGGACGCGCTCCAAGGTGGTCTGCGCCGTGACGCCATCGCTCAAGCGGGTGACCGTCACCGGCACGCCGGCACCGATGTGCTGGACGTCGGCCCCAAAGATGTGCAGGTCCACCCACAGGGTGGACAGGTCGGCGACCTCGAACAGTGGCGCGCCCTCAGCGGCCGCCATGCCCACGGCGGCCGTGCGCGCCATGACCACGCCACTAATCGGCGCGGTGACGGTATAGGTCGTCAGGCTCAGGTTGCTCTCCACCGTGGCCAGTGCCTGGCCGGCACGTACCTGATCACCCACGCCCGCACGCACGGAGCGGACCGGCCCGGGGAAGCGTGCCGTGACCTGCGCGATGCGACCGTCAATCGGGGACAACAGCCCTTGCACCTCATGCTCATCGGCAATCTCACCGGGGCCTGCCGGCGCGACCTGGATACCCGCCGCCTGCGCCGCCTTGGCGGCAATCTTGGTTTCCAGCGGCGCTTCCTCGTGCTCGCCGTGCTCTTCGCCCTCAGCGGCGGCGCCGCCTTCGGACGCTTCGTTGGGGGCCGACGCGTTGCAGGCGGCCAGCATCATCAGGGCCATGCCCAGTGCGGTCCAGGAAAAGCGATTCATGGGGTTTCTCCAATGGAAGCGGCCGACGGCGGCGTTACAAGCGCTTGGCCGGTCAGTCGTTGAATTTCGATCAGGGCGCGCTGCGCATCGAGCGCCACGTCCAGCTGCTGCTGGGCCATGGCCGTGCGTTCGGACTGCAACTGTGCCCATTCCAGGTAGCTGATCGCGCCGGCGCGATAGGCGCGCTCGGCGGCCTGCTCGGCCCGGGCCAACTTCGGCAGCACGTCGCCTTGCAGCCGTGCAACCTCGGCCTGCGCCACGGTATAGCGGCCATGGGCCTCGACCAACGTGGAATACAGCGACAGGCCCTTGGCCTCGCGCTCGATTGCCAGCACCTCCAGTTCGGCTTCGCCGGCGCGGATCTCTGGCTGCGCACGGCTGCGGCTGCCCAGCGGCATGGACAGGCTGGCCACCAGCGCGGTGTCGTCAGTCTCCTGCAGGCGGCGCACGCCCAGCTGCCACGACAAGTCTGGCGAGGCCGCCGAGCGCGCCAGCTGGAGTCGCGCCTGCGCGATCCGGCCGGCGTCGGCAAATTGCGCCAGCTCGGGAGTGCGCTCCAGTTCCTCGGCCAATGTCTGCATGGACGCGATCGCGGGCAAGGTCATCGGATCGGCTGCGGCCACCTCGAAGCTGGGAGCCCGTTCGCCCCACAGTGCGGCCAGATGCTGACGGGCGGCGATTCGCTGCTGCTCGGCGCGATCACGGGTCAGCTCTGCGCGCGCCAGCGCCGCCTGCGCAGTCAGCAGCACCGACTCGGGCGACGCGCCAGCCTCCAGGCGCTGCCGGGCAGCGGCCACGGTTCGCTGGCGCTGGCCAACATCCTTGTCCGCCAGGCTGCGTTGCCGGTCGGCACCGACGACGGCCAGATAGCGCCGCGCCGTCTCGGCGAGCAGGTCCAGCCGACCGGTCTCCCGCTGCACGGCCAGTGCATCAATCCGGCTTTGGGCCAAGGTGCGGCGGGCGTCGAGCTTGCCGCCGCGCTCCAGGACCGAGCTCAGGCTCAAGGTCAGTTCCGCGCTGTCCAGGCCGCGGGCTGCGCCAGTGCCCAAAGCGTTTTCGACCTCTGCACCGACCGTCCACGGTGGGCGCTGCACCGCCTGATCGCGCTCGGCAGCGAGCACGTTGGCCCGAGCATCGACCAGGCGCAGCTCGGGGTGGGTTTGGGCCACACGCGCAAACGCGTCGTCCAAGGTCATCAACTCGGCGGCCGACGCCGGCGTCGCCATTGCGCCGCCCAACAGCAGCCATGCGGCTATCGCCGCCAATCGCACATGCATGGAAGTACTCCGAAGGTTCTCGATATCGACAGGGTGCCGGCGCATGCCGGCGGACCTCACCCTGCGATCGGCGGTCGGAATGGCGCAATCGGGTGCGCGTGCGGATACGTCGGCGTATCGGCGTTCAGTACGGGCAAATACCGGCCGATGTCCGCCACGGCCAGCAGGATCTCAGGTGCCGGCACGGCTTGGCCGCAACACAGCACCAGCTGCTGAAGCCGGTGCAGGGCGACGTCTATGCCACGCTCGGCAGCTGGCGGCGACACTGCCGGGCCGCGGTCGGCAGTGGCCAGATGGGTTTGAACATGTAGCTCGCCGACCAGTGCCAGCACCGGCTGCGCCACCAGACCCACGGCCAAGTGCGCCAGCAGGAGCCAGCGCAGGCCAGAACCCAGCCGGCCAAGCCTGGTCATACAGCCGTCTTGCGCGCGTCGGCACGTGCCCGGCGGGCATCACCCAAGATCTCGAAGGCCTCCTTGATCACGTACAGGCCGATCAGGGCGCCGATCACGAAATCCGGGTACGGACTGGCCAGCCACCAGACCAGCAGGCCGGCCAGGATCACGCCAACATTGGCGACCACATCAGCCCGGGTGAACAGCCAGGTGGCTCGCAGATGCACTTCGCCGGACTTCAGCGGCGCCAGCATGCGCAGCACGGTCATGTTGACCACCAGCGACAGCAGGGCGGTGCCGATCATCCAGCCACTGACCGGCTCGGCGCCGAACATTACGCGACGGCCGACCTCGACCAACACGCCCACCCCCAGCACCAGCAGTACGCTGCCGCTGACCCACGCGGCATTAGCCTTGAAGCGGGCTGTGCGCCCAATGGCGACCAGGCCAATGGCATAGGCGGTGGCATCGGACAGCATGTCCAGAGCGTCGGCCAGTAGGCCAGTGGAATGGGCAATCCAGCCGGCGATGCCGCCGATCACGGCCATCGCCGCGTTCAACGCTAGGGCGATCCAGAGGACGCGCCGCTCCTGCGCATTCTTGGCCTCGTGGTGGCAGCCGCAATCACTCATGGGAACATCTCCAGTCGCAGGGAAGCCAGGCCCAGGCGGACCGCTGGCATGGCACAGCCGGTGAGGGTAAAGTCCGTAGCTACTACGGAGTCAAGCGTACTACGAATGAAAATCAGTGAGGCTGCCGACGCCAGTGGGTGCCATTTGGAGACCATCCGCTATTACGAGCGGACCGGCCTGCTGCCGCGCCCGGGGCGCTGGAGCGGTTCGTCCAAGGCCACCATGTCCTACGGCTATGGCCTGAATGTCACCCCGCTGCAGATCGCCACGGCGTACTCGGCGCTGGGCAATGGC
>NZ_JAGXKC010000800.1:0-228 GCF_019091045.1 Stenotrophomonas sp. GbtcB23
CAGCAGGACGAAAATTCACGGAAAAGTGCTTCTTCCGGGCGCTCGTCAGCCGGTACGTCATCTTCCTGTAATCATTCAGATTCGCTTGCCCACGCGAAAGGCACTGCCGGAAAAAATTGCACGCACCATCTTCTCCTTTCACGGAAAGGCGCTAGCCTTTTTTCGTACTCGCCCTTGGAGAAACCCGATGCCCGTTCGATTTCTTTCCGTCGTTCTGAGTTTCGTTCT
>NZ_JAGXKC010000801.1:0-228 GCF_019091045.1 Stenotrophomonas sp. GbtcB23
GGCAATCTGGCGCTGCCCGCGTCGCCTTATCAGGTGATGGCCGGAACGGTGATCGCCGGCGCGCTGGTGACAGGCATCAAGTCGGACTTGCCGGGCGACGTGATCGGCACTGTGCCGGAGCCGGCCTATGACACGGCCACCGGCAAGTTCCTGCTGATCCCGCAGGGGTCGCGCATCCTAGGGCGCTACAACAGCCAGGTCAGCTACGGGCAGAGCCGCGTGCAAGTG
>NZ_JAGXKC010000802.1:0-228 GCF_019091045.1 Stenotrophomonas sp. GbtcB23
GCCGATGGGAGCGGGGTCGCCAGGATGATCGAGGCGAACCCCGGTGCGCCGGAACTGGTGGACCAGTTCAAAGGCGAGGGGACCGGCGGCGGCGGTCTTCTGGGCAGCCTGATGTCGAGCTTCGGCGGCGGCGCCATGGCGCACGGCCAGCAGCTGATGAGCCAGGGTCTCGGCATGGGCGAGAACGGCGCGCTCGCCAAGGAGACGATGGCGGTCGCCCGCGAACAT
>NZ_JAGXKC010000803.1:0-228 GCF_019091045.1 Stenotrophomonas sp. GbtcB23
GATTACCACCAGCAAGGGAGTCCAGCACGATTTCCGCTGCGACCACCCTAACCTGATGGCCAACCTTCACTGCAAAGCCGAAGCAATTCTCATCCTCCAAATTGTTCGTCGAGGCTTGGTAGGTATAGTCAGCCTGGAAGTTATCGGGAATCACATCTTCATCCATAAGGATGTAGGGAAGCATTCCATTCAGCAGAAAGCGGAATGCATCATCCGCACCAAGACTTG
>NZ_JAGXKC010000804.1:0-201 GCF_019091045.1 Stenotrophomonas sp. GbtcB23
GCTAACTGATACTAATGATCCGTGTGGCTTGACCATATAACCTCAAGTTGCCTTGGCCGACATGACATGTCGATAGAACCCAAGTGCACGCTACGTCACAAGAACTATGAGAGGCAGGCGCCTAAATCCGTTGTTTGGATGGCGACGCTCCAACCGTCTCCCTGGTGAAATTAGCGCTGTGGAACCACCCGATCCCATCCC
>NZ_JAGXKC010000805.1:0-201 GCF_019091045.1 Stenotrophomonas sp. GbtcB23
GCTAACTGATACTAATGATCCGTGTGGCTTGACCATATAACCTCAAGTTGCCTTGGCCGACATGACATGTCGATAGAGCCCAAGTGCACGCTACGTCACAAGAACTATGAGAGGCAGGCGCCTGAATCCGTTGTTTGGATGGCGACGCTCCAACCGTCTCCCTGGTGAAATTAGCGCTGTGGAACCACCCGATCCCATCCC
>NZ_JAGXKC010000806.1:0-1473 GCF_019091045.1 Stenotrophomonas sp. GbtcB23
GCGTTGCTTCCTTAATTTAGGACCCCAAGAGCCGCTGCTGGGCGCTTCCAGCAGCGTGCTCGTTGTCGCCCGTTATGGGGTGGACCCGGAGTTGATGGAACAACCGGAGAAAAGATTCAGGCTTTCGTCCAACGACTTCGTCCGGACCTGCATGAGGCCGAGTACAGAATGGAAGAGGTTGTCGTGGCTGGCCGGCCGCTTTGATCGGTCCCGGACACATTGAAGGTCCAGGTTGTTGCTGCTCTTCATGCCCTCGGACATCCACATGACCATGGGCACTTTGATCTGAGTGTCGGGAGCAATGGCATAGGGGAGACCGTGGAGATAGACGTTCGCCTCGCCCAGTGACTCACCGTGGTCGGATACGTAGATCAATCCAGTGTCATGGCTTTGATCCTGCTCAAGCATGCGGATGGCCTTTCCTAAGAAGTCATCTGTTGCAAGAACTGCGTTGTCATACGCATTGACGATCTGCTGGCGTGTGCACTTGCCCAGATCTGCATTGCGGCAGTCAGGCGTGAACCTCCTCAGACCCTCGGGATATCGCTTGTAGTAGCTCGGCCCGTGGTTCCCCAGCTGATGCAGAACGACCACAACATCACCCGGATTGTCATCGATCGCGTCATGCAATCCCCGCAACATGATCTCATCGCGGCACGCTTGGTCATCGCACAACCCATCCTTGATAGGCACGCGGAAGGACTCAAACGCCAGGTCCGCGCAAACCCCCTTACAACCTGTCTGGTTGTCCCGCCATAACGTCTTGATGCCAGCTCGCTCAAGCACATGAAGCAGCGACTCTGAGCCCCTGATCTTGTCTCGATCGTAGTCTCGCCTTCCATACACCGAGAACATACAAGGCACGGAAACTTCAGTATTTGACCCGCAGGCAGTCACGTCCGAGAAGTTGACAACGTCCGATGCCGCCAGCTGTGGCGTTGTCTGCCGGCTATATCCATTCAGTCCCCAGTTCTGCGCGCGAACCGTCTCGCCTACGACTATGACCAGAAAGTGTGGCTTCGCACCTGGTGGATGGGGCTTCATTCTGGCGTCCGGACCGACCACCTGAATCGGACCCCGTTCGGCTCGCGTCTGTTCTCGGACAACCTTGGCAATGGAAGCAAGATAGTTTCCGGGTGTTGCCAAGTACCTGACTGGCTTGTGGTTACGCATGAGCGAGGACAGGTTGTCGAACGAGGCGAAGGCCGCGCCAGTTATGACCACGACAGAAACGCCGAGCAGAAGGACTCTAGCAAGTACGGCGCTCGCCAGACTGGAGGGACGCCGGATCCGAACCGTACATGCCACGACGGCTGGAAACACGCCTTTCATCAACTCCGCAAGGAAGAATCCCCAGGTCAGCAGCTCGCCAGCCTCTGCGCTGTCAGTCTTCAGCACGTTTCGCACCATGCTTGCATCGAAGTAGACGCTGTAATTGTCTGAGTTGTAGGCGGCAGCAGCGGGCACGACAAG
>NZ_JAGXKC010000081.1:0-5645 GCF_019091045.1 Stenotrophomonas sp. GbtcB23
GAGTCACTCGACCATTGAGATACAGCATGCCCAGGACGGACTGCGCAATCACTTCGCCCTGCTCCGCCGCCTTTCGCACCCAGACGATGGCCTGGGCCTCGTCCTTGGGCACGCCGATTCCACGCAGGTAGAGCGCACCCAGTTCGGATTGGGCAGGACCGTAGCCCTTGTCAGCCGCCTTGCGATACCAGGCGGCGGCCTTCGCCGCATCTTTGCGGACACCGGCACCGCTGAGATACAGATTGGCCAGTTGGTACTCTGCTTTCGCGTTGCCCGATTTTGCGGCTGTCTGGATACTCTTCAGCAGGGTTGCTTCTTCATCGCTGAGCGCATGGGCGCTGCAGGCCACCACGGCCATGCCGACAAAAAGCGCCACGCGGCTTACTGCGCGGATCACGCCTTCCATGGACTTTCTCACTCGTCATCATCTCCAGATGTTCTGGTGGGGATGATATCGGGTCCGCCGCTAATCCACGAACACCTTCGCCCAGTCCTCCCGGACGCTGACCAGCGGCCACCCGCGCTCCTTCGCCAGCGCCACCGACTTCTGGGCGCCCGAGGTATACGCAATGTCCCGCTCGTCATCATCGTGGGTAACCAGCAACGCCAGCGAGGCGCCCTTTCCCTGCGTGGCGAACTGCAGCATCTGGATGTCGCCATTGGAATTGCCGGCAGCGAAGATCGGCCGCGCGCCAATCCGGCTCCAGATCCGTACCACCTTGTTGGGGCCGTCGTCGAACACTTCCAGTTTCGAGGTGTGGACCAGCTTGCCGATGCCGTCTTCTTCACGGTACTGCAGCGCGACGGTGGTGCCGACCACGCGCTCGGGCGGAACGCCGTACAGCTCGCGGGTGATCGGCCGCATGAAATCGCGTCCGCCACCGGACACGATGTAGTTGGTGAATTGATTGGCTTCCAGGTACTGCAGCAGCTCGCGCATGGGCGCGTAGGCGGTTTTCAGGTAGGGGCGTTTCAGCACCGGGTTCTCCTCGCTGCGCAGGAACTGGTCGGCCTTGCTGGCGAACGACTCCACGTCATCTTCGGCATAGGCCGAAAGCAGGCCGGCCGCCATTTCCTTGAGCGTGGTGTCATCGCCCTCGTAATGCTTGGTGATGACATCGCCCAGCCACGCCTGGTCCTTTTCATGAACGGCTTTCCAGGGTTGCCGGTCGCGTAGCGACGGGTCTGCTTCAGCCTGTTCGGCAATGCGGCGCAACAGGAAGCCGGCCTGGATCGGCATGGGCTTTTCGCACCACAGGCAGCCGTCGTTGTCGAACACGGCGATCCGTGCGGCCGGCGGCACGTAGTCGGGGCCGTCCTCCAGGGTGACCCGTGCGACGAAGGCGATGATGGCCTGGCGCGTGGCGCCGGCGTTCCAGCTTTTGAGCAGTCCTTCGTGCATGGATATGACTCGAGGGGGCTTGAAGCTGGAATGCTAGCCCTGGCGCACGGCGGCTACCTGCGCAGAATCACTGCGCTGGGCGCAGTAGTTCTACTGGGTGCGGCGCCTCAACGCCATGATCGCTTCCGGCAGCTCCACACGCATCTGTTCGCGCAGCGCGTCAGCCACGCCGTGGTAGCGCCGACGCTGGAAGAGGTAGCAGCCGACGAACAGCCCCAGCATCATCAGCATCGGCCAGGCGGCCGCGACTACCAAGGGCATCGCCACGCACAGCCCGCCGATGGCAAGCGTCATCCAGTTGCAGATGCCTTCCACGCGGACCTGGTTGCGCTTGGCATCCACCACTACCAGCCCACGCATCACCGGGTAGTAGCGCCCAGTGAAGTTCATGCCGAAGCTCTCGCGGAAGGCCATGCGGCCGTCGGGAAGCGCGCGGAATACCAGCGGCAGCCACCTCTGGGTGGCTACATCGCGTTCCAGGCAGTTCAGCACCAGCCTCTCGCGCATGGCGGCGTTGGCGGGTATGCGCTCGTTGAACAGGCGGATACCGGTGACGAAGTAAAGCGGATTCCAGGTCAGCTCCAGGATGATCTCCAGCACCATCACCGCGACCACTACGTAGAAGATCGCCATGCGTGGGTCCTCAGCCGCCAGCGGCCGTAATGGTGGGTAGGGCGGCACCCTTCGGCCACAGCAGCCAGAGGTTGCCCTTCTGCTTCATGTCCCCCGCCAGCTTGCCGGAGGCGTCGCCCGTGCCCCAGTACAGGTCAGCCCGTACTTCGCCGGCAATGGCGCCGCCGGTGTCCTGCGCGGCCACCGGGCGCACCACCGGGCTGCCGTCCGGGCGCGTGGTGGACAGCCACAGCAGGCTGCCCAGTGGCACCACGGTGCGGTCCACCGCCACGCTGTAGCCGGCGGTGAGTGGCACGTTCAACGAACCGCGCGGACCTTCGTCGCCTTCCGGCCCCTTGGTGAAAAACACATAGCTGGGGTTACTGGCCAGTAGCTCGGTCACGCGCTGCGGATGTGCGTCTGCCCAGGCGCGGATCGCGTCCATGGTGACGTCTTCCTTCTTCAGCTCACCCTGCGCCACCAGCCAGCGGCCGATCGGGCGGTAGGGATGGCCGTTCTGGTCGGCGTACGCGATGCGCAGCTGGCGGCCGTCGTCCAAGCGGATCCGGCCCGAGCCCTGGATCTGCAGGAACTGCAGGTCCATCGGGTTGGACAGCCAGGCCAGCACGGGCGCGTTGACGCCCTTGGCGGAGATCTTCGCGGCGTCGTCGTAGGGGCGAAGCACGCGGCCTTCCACGCGGCCGCGCAGACGCTTGCCCTTGAGCTCGGGGTAGAGATCATCGAGCTGCACGCTGACCATGTCGGCCGGCACGCCGTAGACCGGTACGGACGTCCTGGCAGTGCGGGTGAGGCTGCCGCTGTACACCGGCTCGTAGTACCCGGTGATCAAGCCATCGGCGCGGTGGCCGCCGGCACGCAGCGAATAGACCTCCAGGCGGTCCTGCAGGAACTGGCGGATGGCCGTTGGGGTGTTGGCGATGTTGGCAGCCGCCGCGCAGGTGGGCGCCCAGGTGGCGTCACTCTTCAGCCGCGGGCAGGCGCTGCGCCAGGCACTGAAGCCGGCCTGCAGGTCGCTGTCGCTGACCGCGGGGAGCGCTTTCCAGTCCGCCTTTGCGTAGGTGGCGGGACTTGCAGACGGCGGCGCATCGGACTTGGGAGTGCTGACGCTGCAGGCGGTGAGCAGGGACAGACCTAGAAGGGTCAAGGCAGGGTGCCTGATTGCAGCGGTGATGCGCTTGGCCTTCATGGATGCTCGTTCTGGGCGGTATCAGCGATTGATTGTAGGGGGTTGCTGAAACAGCGGACCAACCGGCCGCTCTACCGCTGCAGGAGCAGCGAATGCAGGATGCGGGCGTCCTCGACGTCGAGCGTGGGCGGCAGGTCGTCGCGGCCACGGAAACGGCGGTGGAAGGCGCCGGCGGCGGCGGCGCGGTCGTCCAGCGGATAGCCGAACGCCTGCAGCGCCAGCCACGGGTCGAAGCCGGGAGGCGCCGGGCCATCGCTGGCCCGTGGCCAGACGCCGAAGCCGGCCTCGGCCAGCTGCTGCCACGGAAAGTAGCGGCTGGGGTCCTGCTTGCGTGCGGGCGCCAGGTCGGCATGGGCGATGATCTGGCGGCGCGGGATGTCCAGGCGGGTACAGACATCGTTGAGCAGACGGATCAGCGCGGCGATCTGGGCCGGCGCGAACGGGCTGCTGCCGTCGTTGTCGATCTCGATGCCGATCGAGGCCGAGTTGAGATCGCTGATGCTGCCCCAGCGCCCGCCGCCGGCATGCCAGGCACGGCGGTTGTCGGCGACCAGCTGATAGATGTGCCCATCCGCACCCACCAGATAGTGCGCGCTGACGCGGCCACCGCTGTTGGCGGTACGCAGCGTGCGCAGACTCTGCTGCACGTTGTCCTGGTCGGTGTGGTGCAACACGATGATCACCGGGTTGCGCACGTTGTGGTTTGGCGAAGGCACCCACGTGGCGAGCGGGCTGCGCACGTCGGTGCTGGCGCACGCGGCGAGCAGGAGGGTGGCGAGCAGCACGAGCGGGTGGCGGACTTGGCGCATCACCCGATTGTGCTTGATTCGAGAGCGGGTTGCGCGGGTCCTGGCCTCACGACGAGGATGCGAGTCCTGGATCGCGAAATCCCACCCGCGCAGATTGCGGGTCCACGTGCCTGCGCGGGTGATGAACGACGCCGTGCGTTCCCCGTGGCCCTGAACGTTCTTCCTTCTCAACCCCGAACGAACGACAGGTTGTAGAGGAATGGCAGCCATGCAAGGAGGGCCAGTGCAATCTCAAGGATTCGCGCCCTCCTCCAATCGGTGATCCTGATGATGATCGCCATTGTCTGGATCAACAGCACCACCACGCCTGCCTGAACAACCTGCAGCGTACGCTCCGGGTTCAGGTCGTAGACGTCAAACAGGCCAAGGGCTCCAGACGTGTATCTGTTGTAGGCCACCGCATGGAACAGCGCCGCGCACGCAATCCAGCCAACGTAGTAAACGATGTTGATCAGGCTCTTCATTCGGCTGGCTGGAAGGATGGATAGTCGTGGCGAGCGGGCAGAAATCGTAGTGCAACACGATGCTCACCGGCTTGCGCACGTTTTGGATCGGGGAGGGCAGCCACGTGGCCAGCGGCTGCGCAGGGCGCATTTTACGAGCTACCTGGTGTCACGAGGGATTGCGCGATCAATGAACCGGACAAACGCGGTGTAAAGAAGGCCGCTCATTACGCCGATGAGCGAGAAGAGAATGAGTCGCCTGGGTGCCCAGTCCACCCAGAATCTCGGATTGGACCATATTGCTTCCCAGGCGCCGCGCGCGAACCCACCCTCCAGGACTAGCCAGCCCACCAAAGCCCCGGCCGCGCCAAAAACAATGTACCTGGGGCGCCATCTGGGGAAAATGCCGTCGACCAGCAAGACAAGTGGACATCCCACGATCAAGCCAATGATGGCACCTATGATCAGGAAAATACCCAACACAGGCAGTGCACCATGCACAGACGTTCCGCTCGAGGACATGACAGGGATCACAAAGAACATGCAACTGGCCACTGCAGTGCTCAGTGGCACTGCAAGCATTCTGGCAGGCAGGTTCCAAGCACTCATTGACAAACCTCAACTTTCTTTCCATCCATTATGGACGGCCAGCACTTGGCGGGTGGTGCGCCCGGTATCCACGGCAGCTTGTAGGAGTTGACCTTAGAGCCGATGTTATCTGTATTCGGCCCCGTTTCATCGTGGATCCGCCATATGTGAACTTGCGGTGCGAGAGCATTGGCATAGTCGAGGATCCAGACATGTGCGTCGCATCGCTGGGAACGGTCACCACCGGTACCCATAAGCCCAAACGGCATTGCCGACTGCGAGAGCCAGAAACAGGCAGCCCCCAGATAAGGCCGCGCCCGGCGACCGAAGTACTTCAATGCGTTCAACCAAACGCTTCTGCGCCTCACTCAGGGAGTCGCGCTTCAATCCAGCCCAAAGCATGAACATGTAGACCGATAACACTGCAAATACGATTGAATGCAACCACGCTGGAAGAACCGTTCCATTCATTACTACAAATCTCCAAGATGGAAAATTGGCGCGATCGCGATCTCGGGCACATTGATCATTGAGCGGCCTGTGGGCGCGGAACTTTAGACGAGAGCTATCGCCTTTCGCTGCAA
>NZ_JAGXKC010000082.1:0-5230 GCF_019091045.1 Stenotrophomonas sp. GbtcB23
TCTATCGACATGTCATGTCGGCCAAGGCAACTTGAGGTTATATGGTCAAGCCACACGGATCATTAGTATCAGTTAGCTCAATACATTGCTGTACTTACACACCTGACCTATCAACCACATAGTCTATATGGTTCCTTCAGGGGGCTTGTGCCCCGGGAGATCTCATCTTGAGGCGCGCTTCCCGCTTAGATGCTTTCAGCGGTTATCGCTTCCGAACATAGCTACCCGGCAATGCCACTGGCGTGACAACCGGAACACCAGAGGTTCGTCCACTCCGGTCCTCTCGTACTAGGAGCAGCCCCTCTCAAATCTCCAACGCCCATGGCAGATAGGGACCGAACTGTCTCACGACGTTCTGAACCCAGCTCGCGTACCACTTTAAATGGCGAACAGCCATACCCTTGGGACCGACTACAGCCCCAGGATGTGATGAGCCGACATCGAGGTGCCAAACACCGCCGTCGATATGAACTCTTGGGCGGTATCAGCCTGTTATCCCCGGAGTACCTTTTATCCGTTGAGCGATGGCCCTTCCATACAGAACCACCGGATCACTAAGTCCTAGTTTCCTACCTGCTTGATCCGTCGATCTTGCAGTCAAGCACGCTTATGCCTTTGCACACAGTGCGCGATGTCCGACCGCGCTGAGCGTACCTTCGAGCTCCTCCGTTACTCTTTAGGAGGAGACCGCCCCAGTCAAACTACCCACCATACACGGTCCCCGACCCAGATAATGGGCCCAGGTTAGAACGTCAAGCACGACAGGGTGGTATTTCATGGATGGCTCCACCACAGCTAGCGCCATGGTTTCATAGCCTCCCACCTATCCTACACAGACGAACTCAACGTTCAGTGTAAAGCTATAGTAAAGGTTCACGGGGTCTTTCCGTCTTGCCACGGGAACGCTGCATCTTCACAGCGATTTCAATTTCACTGAGTCTCGGGTGGAGACAGCGCCGCTGTCGTTACGCCATTCGTGCAGGTCGGAACTTACCCGACAAGGAATTTCGCTACCTTAGGACCGTTATAGTTACGGCCGCCGTTTACTGGGGCTTCGATCAAGAGCTTCGCCTTGCGGCTGACCCCATCAATTAACCTTCCAGCACCGGGCAGGCGTCACACCCTATACGTCCACTTTCGTGTTTGCAGAGTGCTGTGTTTTTGATAAACAGTCGCAGCGGCCTGGTTTCTGCGGCCCTCTTCAGCTATAGCTCGCATGAGCCACCAAAAAGGGCGCACCTTCTCCCGAAGTTACGGTGCCATGTTGCCTAGTTCCTTCACCCGAGTTCTCTCAAGCGCCTGAGAATTCTCATCCTACCCACCTGTGTCGGTTTACGGTACGGTCTGCGTAAGCTGAAGCTTAGGAGCTTTTCCTGGAAGCGTGGTATCAGTGACTTTGTCTTAAAGACTCGTCTCGGTGCTCGGTCTTGAAGGATCCCGGATTTGCCAAAGATCCAAACCTACCGCCTTTCCCCCGGACAACCAACGCCGGGTACACCTAACCTTCTCCGTCCCTCCATCGCACTTACGCGAGGTGCAGGAATATTAACCTGCTTCCCATCGACTACGACTTTCGTCCTCGCCTTAGGGGCCGACTCACCCTGCGCCGATTAACGTTGCGCAAGGAAACCTTGGGCTTTCGGCGTGCGGGTTTTTCACCCGCATTATCGTTACTCATGTCAGCATTCGCACTTCCGATACCTCCAGCAGACTTCTCAATCCACCTTCAACGGCTTACGGAACGCTCCTCTACCGCGTACATATAAATATGCACACCCCAAGCTTCGGTTCACTGCTTAGCCCCGTTAAATCTTCCCCGCAGACCGACTCGACCAGTGAGCTATTACGCTTTCTTTAAAGGGTGGCTGCTTCTAAGCCAACCTCCTGGCTGTCTGTGCCTTTCCACATGGTTTTCCACTTAGCAGTGAATTTGGGACCTTAGCTGTGGGTCTGGGTTGTTTCCCTTTTCACGACGGACGTTAGCACCCGCCGTGTGTCTCCCATACAGTCCGTCTCGGTATTCGGAGTTTGCAATGGTTTGGTAAGTCGCGATGACCCCCTAGCCATAACAGTGCTCTACCCCCGAGAGGATACATATGAGGCGCTACCTAAATAGCTTTCGAGGAGAACCAGCTATCTCCGGGTTCGATTAGCTTTTCACTCCTAATCACAGCTCATCCCCGTCTTTTGCAACAGACGTGGGTTCGGGCCTCCAGTACCTGTTACGGCACCTTCACCCTGGCCATGACTAGATCACCCGGTTTCGGGTCTACTGCCCGCGACTATGCGCCCTTATCAGACTCGGTTTCCCTTCGCCTCCCCTATACGGTTAAGCTTGCCACGAACAGTAAGTCGCTGACCCATTATACAAAAGGTACGCAGTCACTCTTTCGAGCTCCTACTGCTTGTACGCACACGGTTTCAGGATCTATTTCACTCCCCTCTCCGGGGTTCTTTTCGCCTTTCCCTCACGGTACTGGTTCACTATCGGTCGGTCAGTAGTATTTAGCCTTGGAGGATGGTCCCCCCATGTTCAGACAGGGTTTCACGTGCCCCGCCCTACTCGTCTTCACTGGAGTGGCCCTTTTAAATACAGGGCTATCACCTTCTATGGCCAGCCGTTCCAGGCTGTTTTTCTAGAACCATTCCAGCTTAAGGGCTAGTCCCCGTTCGCTCGTCGCTACTCAGGGAATCTCGGTTGATTTCTTTTCCTCTGGTTACTTAGATATTTCAGTTCACCAGGTTCGCTTCCAGCAGCTATGTATTCACTGCAGGATACCCGCAAGCGGGTGGGTTTCCCCATTCGGACATTACCGGATCAAAGCTTGTTGCCAGCTCCCCGATACTTTTCGCAGGCTGCCACGTCCTTCATCGCCTCTGACCGCCAAGGCATCCACCGTGTGCGCTTATTCGCTTGACCATATAACCGCAAGTTGCCTTGGGTTATATATATGACCCGGGGGTACAAAGCCCGGATGCGAAATATAACGACTCAATTAATAAGAAGACATTCAAGTCTTCCGCCTTAGCCTCACGACACGTCAAGATAGAATCTCAAACGCTCGCTACGTCACAAGTTTTAAAAGAACACGTACCGGCCACAATGCCGATGCGTAATAAATTCTTTGTATGCGCTGATCATTCAGAGTTGGTGGGTCTGGGTAGACTCGAACTACCGACCTCACCCTTATCAGGGGTGCGCTCTAACCACCTGAGCTACAGACCCATGTCCGTTCAGCTCAAGATGGTGGAGCCTGTCGGGATCGAACCGACGACCCCCTGCTTGCAAAGCAGGTGCTCTCCCAGCTGAGCTAAGGCCCCTTATGCGGGACTTTCCGAACCGGGTTGACCGACTCGAAACTCTGAATGCAGGTACTTTGTGAAGACGCCCGACAGGACGATGTTGTCTTTGCTCAAAAGGAGGTGATCCAGCCGCACCTTCCGATACGGCTACCTTGTTACGACTTCACCCCAGTCATCGGCCACACCGTGGCAAGCGCCCTCCCGAAGGTTAAGCTACCTGCTTCTGGTGCAACAAACTCCCATGGTGTGACGGGCGGTGTGTACAAGGCCCGGGAACGTATTCACCGCAGCAATGCTGATCTGCGATTACTAGCGATTCCGACTTCATGGAGTCGAGTTGCAGACTCCAATCCGGACTGAGATAGGGTTTCTGGGATTGGCTTGCCCTCGCGGGTTTGCAGCCCTCTGTCCCTACCATTGTAGTACGTGTGTAGCCCTGGTCGTAAGGGCCATGATGACTTGACGTCATCCCCACCTTCCTCCGGTTTGTCACCGGCGGTCTCCTTAGAGTTCCCACCATTACGTGCTGGCAACTAAGGACAAGGGTTGCGCTCGTTGCGGGACTTAACCCAACATCTCACGACACGAGCTGACGACAGCCATGCAGCACCTGTGTTCGAGTTCCCGAAGGCACCAATCCATCTCTGGAAAGTTCTCGACATGTCAAGACCAGGTAAGGTTCTTCGCGTTGCATCGAATTAAACCACATACTCCACCGCTTGTGCGGGCCCCCGTCAATTCCTTTGAGTTTCAGTCTTGCGACCGTACTCCCCAGGCGGCGAACTTAACGCGTTAGCTTCGATACTGCGTGCCAAATTGCACCCAACATCCAGTTCGCATCGTTTAGGGCGTGGACTACCAGGGTATCTAATCCTGTTTGCTCCCCACGCTTTCGTGCCTCAGTGTCAGTGTTGGTCCAGGTAGCTGCCTTCGCCATGGATGTTCCTCCCGATCTCTACGCATTTCACTGCTACACCGGGAATTCCACTACCCTCTACCACACTCTAGTCGCCCAGTATCCACTGCAATTCCCAGGTTGAGCCCAGGGCTTTCACAACAGACTTAAACAACCACCTACGCACGCTTTACGCCCAGTAATTCCGAGTAACGCTTGCACCCTTCGTATTACCGCGGCTGCTGGCACGAAGTTAGCCGGTGCTTATTCTTTGGGTACCGTCAGAACAACCGGGTATTAGCCGACTGCTTTTCTTTCCCAACAAAAGGGCTTTACAACCCGAAGGCCTTCTTCACCCACGCGGTATGGCTGGATCAGGCTTGCGCCCATTGTCCAATATTCCCCACTGCTGCCTCCCGTAGGAGTCTGGACCGTGTCTCAGTTCCAGTGTGGCTGATCATCCTCTCAGACCAGCTACGGATCGTCGCCTTGGTGGGCCTTTACCCCGCCAACTAGCTAATCCGACATCGGCTCATCTATCCGCGCAAGGCCCGAAGGTCCCCTGCTTTCACCCGAAGGTCGTATGCGGTATTAGCGTAAGTTTCCCTACGTTATCCCCCACGAAAAGGTAGATTCCGATGTATTCCTCACCCGTCCGCCACTCGCCACCCATAAGAGCAAGCTCTTACTGTGCTGCCGTTCGACTTGCATGTGTTAGGCCTACCGCCAGCGTTCACTCTGAGCCAGGATCAAACTCTTCACTTAAAAACGCATAGTCCGAAGACTAAAAATTTAAAGCTGCAGATGCTTGACCGCTGGCAACGTTTCGCTTGCTTTAAAACAATTGATATGTTGCTTGATCAAACGTCTGCAAGATGGACAAATCATCCTTCCTGCAGGCGCCTTCACAAGATACCTGCGCATACTGTCAAAGAACTTGGGAGTCGGCCTCAGCGCCTTTCTCCGTGTGCCCCGACGTTTCCGTCGTTGCGAGCCGCCCATTATAGCTGGCTTTTCCGCTTCGTCAACACC
>NZ_JAGXKC010000083.1:0-5030 GCF_019091045.1 Stenotrophomonas sp. GbtcB23
AGCGTGGTCTTGCCGTGGTCGACGTGACCGATGGTGCCGACGTTGACGTGCGGCTTGGTGCGCTCGAACTTACCCTTGGCCATGGCTGCTTATCTCGAAATCGTCTGAATGGTGGCACTAAGATGGTGCTCACGAAAGGAATCGAACCTTCGACCTCCTCCTTACCAAGGAGGTGCTCTACCGACTGAGCTACGTGAGCGAGTTTTGAATTATGGCACGAATTTGAATATATTCAAATCCATTCAATGGAGCGGGAGACGGGGATCGAACCCGCACCATCAGCTTGGAAGGCTGAGGTTCTACCATTGAACTACTCCCGCATCGGAAGCTCTTGCCACAACTTGAAACTGCATGAAACTGGTGGAGGGAGGTGGATTCGAACCACCGAAGGCGTAAGCCAGCAGATTTACAGTCTGCCCCCGTTGGCCGCTTGGGTATCCCTCCTTACCACCCTGTCCCGTGGCGCCGAAGCGTTTTCGGTGTGGGGTGGAAGAGCCGTGAATTTTGGGGGTGAATGCGGGTTCTGTCAACAACCTTTTTGAAATTTTTCACACGAATCGCAATTTGCCCTGACAACGCGGGCTATTGGCCCGGAAGCGTCAGCGTTTCGTCCGCGAAGATCGCCACGTGCGGTACGCCGTCGACACCAATCCAGCCGCGATACATGCCCTGCGTATTGAACGGCGTGGCGGCACGGCCATCGGCCCCCAGCACGATCGCACCACCATCGCCGCCCAGCGCGGGAATGCGCGTATTGATCACCTCGCGCCCGGCCTCTTCCGGGCCCTGCTTCAGGTACTGCATGCGCGCGCAGATGTCGTACGCGGCGGCCGTGCGGATGTAGTACTCGCCCCAGCCGGTGCCGGACACCGCACAGGTGGCGTTTGCATAGGTGCCGGCGCCAATGATCGGTGAGTCGCCCACCCGCCCGTAGCGCTTGTTGGTCATGCCACCCGTGGAGGTGCCGGCGGCCAGGTGGCCCTGGCTGTCCAGCGCGACGGCGCCCACGGTGCCGAAGTGGCGGGCCGTTTCCAGATCGGCATGGGCCTGGCCGCTGGCCTCTTCCTTCAGCGCCTTCTGCAGCTGTTGCCAGCGCTTTTCGGTGCGGAAGTAGGACGGATCGACCAGCGCGATGCCCTGGCTCGCGGCGAAGGTCTCGGCACCCTGGCCCACCATCATCACGTGCGGGGAGTGCTGCATCACCGCTTCGGCGAGGAGGATCGGGTTGCGCACGCGCTGCACGCCGGCCACTGCGCCGGCCTTGAGGCTGGCGCCGTCCATCAGCGCGGCATCCAGTTCGTTGCGCCCGTCATGGGTGAACACCGCGCCCTTGCCGGCATTGAAGGTCGGATCGTCCTCGAGCACAGTGATGGCGGCGGTGACCGCGTCCAGCGCCGGCTTGCCGGCCGCCAGCGCCTGGTGGCCCTTGATGAGCGCCTGGCTCAGTGCCGCGCGCGCCGCCTTTTCCTCGGCCGCCGAGAGATCTTTGCGCTGCACCCCTGCCCCGCCATGGATGACCAGTACCGGTTCGGCGGCCGACGCGAGGGGGCTGAGCAGGCACAGGGACAGCAGGAGGGCGGATCGACGGGACATGGCGATGACCAGGGCGGGTGAACCCCCATCATGCCCGCGCCGCATGCCCGCCTGCATCGGCCGAAAGCCATGCAGGCCGTGGCTGGGGCCGGAAATCGGCGTCAGCCCCTTCCTGAAGACAAGGCAGTGGTGAACGGCGTAAAAAAGGCGTTAAATGCGCGCCGTCCATTCACCGAATGTGAATGGGGGTCGCGGCCTCCCCTGAGGCCTACTTTCTTGTTGGGAATTCTCATGCGTAAACAGGCGATGGCGTGGTCGATCCAGCTGGCGTTGATGGGTGTGGCCGCAACTGCGGCGGCGCAGGCCCCGCGCCCCGGGGTGCAGCAGCTGGACACGGTGCAGGTCACCGGCTCGCGCATTCCGCGCGCCCAGGTTGAAGGCCCCGCCCCGGTGACGGTGATCACCGCCGAGCAGATCCAGGCCAGCGGTTTCACCAGCGTGCCGGACGTGCTGCGTTCGATGACCCAGAACGGCGGCGAGACCCAGAGCCAGCAGTCCGCCAGCGGTGCCGATTTCTCACCGGGCGCGCAGCAGGTCGACCTGCGCGGGCTGGGGCCGAACCACACCCTGGTGCTGGTCAATGGCCGCCGGATCGCCGACTTCCCGATGCCGTTCCAGGGCCGCAGCAACTTCACCGACGTCTCCAACATCCCGCTGGGCATGATCGACCGGATCGAAGTGCTGACCGGCAGCGCGTCGGCCATCTACGGCTCGGACGCGATCGCCGGCGTGGTCAACTTCATCCTGAAGAAGCAGGTCGATGGCACCACGGTGGACGTGCGCATGGGCACCACCACCGAGGGCGGTGGCGAGTCGTTCGACATGAGCATCGCCAGCGGCTTCGATTCGGGCAGGTTCAGCGCGGTATACAGCCTGGAACTGCAGTCGCAGACCCCGCTGTGGGCCTATGAGCGCACCCAGCAGGATTCCACCCTCGACGCTCCCACCGAAAGCGCGCGCGCCGCGCGCCGCGCTTACCTGCGCACGGATTACAACGACGATTACCTGGACCCGGGCCAGGCCACCTGCGATGCGCTGGCCGGACAGAACAAAGGCAGCACCTACTACGCCGAGCGCGCGCGCTACGGCTTCTACTGCGGCAGCGACCGCTCGATCGGCTACGGCACGATCCTGAGCAAGCGCCGTGGCGCCAACGGCTACGCCTCGCTGCGCTATGGCTTCGAGAATGGCGCGGAGTGGTTCGCCGACGTACAGCTGGGCTACCACGACATCGCGCTGATGCGCGACGTGACCCAGTGGGGGCTGATGGCGCCGGATGGCAACGAGGACGGCTACTTCCACAACCAGGCCACCGACCAGGTGGAGTTCTGGCAGCGCCAGTTCTCGCCGGAGGAAATGGGCGGGCTGAGCAACGGCATGATCCGCAGCACGCAGAAGACCTTCAGTGTCACCACCGGGTTCAAGGGCTCGCTGGACGCGGCCTGGGATTACGAGGCCTCGCTGAGCCATTCGCAGTACCAGTCATCGATCCGCTGGCCGCAGATCATCGCGGCAAAGGCCAACGACCTGTTCCTGGGCCCGCAGCTGGGCGAGGACGACGATGGCTTCCCGATCTATAACGCCGACCCGGCGCGCCTGTACCGGCCGCTGACCCGCGCCGAGTACGATTCGATCGCCGCGCGCACCACCTACACGCCCAAGTCGCGCACCGATACCGCCGCACTGACCCTGACCAACGGCGAGCTGTTCGAGCTGCCCGGCGGCAAGGCCGGCTTTGCGGCTACCGCCGAGTTCGGCAACCAGTCCTACGCGCTCAATCCCGATCCGCTGGCCACGCAGTATTACTACTACAGCTGGAAGGATTCGGACGGCCATGGCAGCCGCAACCGCTGGGCCACCGCGGCCGAGCTGCGGCTGCCGCTGCACGACACGCTCAACGTGAGCGTGGCCGGCCGCTTCGACCAGTATCGCTACTCGGGCAACACGATCGGCAAGGCGACCTGGAGCGGCGGCATCGAATGGCGGCCGATCGATTCGCTGCTGGTGCGCGGCTCGTACGGCACCGCGTTCCGCGCGCCGGACCTGCACTATGTGTATGCCGGCCCGGGCAACGATGAAACCAGTGCCAACGACTACTACGCCTGCGCGTTGGATGGCGCGGACGACTGCTCCGATTACGAGGAAAACCTGATCCGCACCCGCGAGGGCAACCGCCAGCTCGATCCGGAAACCAGCACGTCCTGGAGCGCCGGTCTGGTGTGGTCGCCCGCAGTGGGCCTGGACCTGTCGGTGGACTGGTTCGACATCGACATGCGCGACCAGGTGCAGGACATGGACGTGAGCACGATCCTGCGCGATGAGGCGGCCTGCCGGCTGGGCGATGCCGATGCCAGCTCGCCGACCTGCGTGGATGCCATCAGCCGCGTCACCCGAACCGACGACGGCCGCCTGTACGGGGTGCATGTCAGCCCGATCAACATCGCCCGCGAAACCACCCGCGGCATTGACGTGGGCCTGCGCTACCGCCTGACCACCGGCGTGGGTGATTTCATCCTGAGCGGCAACCACACGTGGGTGCAGCGCCATGATTTCCAGCAGTTCGCTGGGGACGTGGTGGAGGACCAGTTCGCGGTCAACAGCGGCTTCGACATTCCGCGCACCAAGACCAGCGCCAGCCTGACCTGGGAGAACGCGGCGTGGTCGACCACGCTGTACGGTTCGCGGCTGGGCAAGCTGCCGAGCTTCGACAGCTACGACCAGAGCTTCGACTGGGAAAGCGGCGACAGCCCGTGGATGAAGGCGACGTACCGCTACAACCTGTCGGTGCAGTACCGCTTCGACGACCATTCGCGCCTGTCGCTGTCGGTGGTGAACCTGTTCAACAAGATGCCGCCGAAGGATGCGACCTATGCGTCGTACCCGTATTACGACGTGTCGTGGTTCGATACCGTCGGCCGCCAGTTGAACCTGCAGTACACGCACAAGTTTGGTGGGTCTGCGCTGTAACGGGGGTGAGGCGAACAGCCGTTAGCTGATGGGCGCCCTGGCTTAGGCGGGACGGTGCGGGTTTCCGGGGGACGCCGTGAACCCATCCATGGGGGCTTGTAGAAAACATCCATGTTTTCTACACCCCCGGAAACCCGCCCCGACCCGCCTTTGACGGTGTGTCATAGCCATGGGAAACGCGGGGGACGGCCGTTGGCCGTCGATCCTTCCGATCCAATTCATGCGCTACCGGACGTAGATACGTTCACGGCGGTTGTTTGGGAACCAACCCTACCGGCGATGCCGGAGCATGCCGAACAACGGGAATTCCGCTCCTTCCTTGGCCACCGGCCAACTGTCGGGGGCCGGCGGGGGTGGGTTTGCGGGACCGTAGAAAACATGGATGTTTTCTACGAGCCCCCATGGATGGGTTGAGGTGGTCTAATCCGGCTGGACACTCGATAGGATCAATCCAAGCATCGAGGTGACCC
>NZ_JAGXKC010000084.1:0-4954 GCF_019091045.1 Stenotrophomonas sp. GbtcB23
GGATCGGCCCCGCGGGCATGGTGGCGCGCATTGCCACAGGGATGATTGCCGGTGCGGCCATGGCTCCCTATCGGCAGCGAAAGCTAGGCGCGCTGCTAGGCGCCGGCGCAGCGGTGGGAATGGCGTATGTGACCTTCGATCTGCGCATGCGCGCGATTGCCCGCTATGGCCAGACCAGCACCGGGGCCGTGGAAGATGCCATCGCCGTGGGAAGTGCGGCACTGATCACTCAGGCTGCAAGGGGACCCAAGCGGAGAGGACGTCGCTGATGAAACAAGATGAGCAGACATCGATCGGTCGGCGGTGCTGGGCAATCGCAGAAGGCTACATTCCTGCCTGGAGCAACGGTCCGGAGCCAGAGCTGCAAAGCCACGAAACCTGCTGCGTCCTCAACACGGGCCCGGTTGATGCTCAGGTCACGCTGACATTGTATTTCGAGGATCGCGAACCGCAGGGACCTTACCGCTTCACCGTGCCAGCCCGGCGGACGTGTCACAAGCGCTTCAATGATCTTGAGAGTCCCGCCAAGGTGCCGCTCGGCGTGGGGTTCTCGTGCGTGATCGAATCAGATGTCCCAGTAGTGGTGCAGCACACGCGGCTTGATTCACGCCAGGCTGAGAACAGCATCATGACCACCATTGCCTACCCGCTTTAACCAGTCCGTTGGTGAGGCACCTGCACATCGCATCTACACCGCTGGGCCGCGACGTTTACCAGCCCCAACGCACACTGGCTTTCCTCCAACGCCATAGAGGCTCAGCCGATGCCCGTGCCCAACTATCCCAAACCGCCGTTCAAGGCCCAGCAGCAGTCGTTTCCCGGTAAGACCGACAAGCTCGACCCTCGGCCAGATCATGGGGAAAAAAGCTACGTCGGCCACGGCCTGTTGAAGGGCAAGAAGGCCCTGATCACCGGCGGGGACAGCGGCATTGGTGCCGCAGTGGCCATCGCCTACGCCCGCGAGGGTGCCGACGTGGCGATTGCGTTCCTTGAGGGCGAGGAGAAGGATGCCGCCAGCATTGGCGCCCTGATCGAAGCGGCAGGTCAGAAGGCCGTCCTCTGCCCCTGCGACATCAGCGATGACGCCCAAGCCGAGGCGCTCATCAAGCAGGTCACGACCGACCTTGGCGGCTTGGACATCTTGGTCAACAACGCTGCGTATCAGCGCTATTACGAGTCGTTCGACGACATCACTCTGGAGGACTGGCGCAAGACGTTCGAGACGAACGTGCATGCGGTATTTAACCTCACCCGCCTGTGCGTCCCACACCTGGAGGACGGCGGTTCGGTCATCAACACTGCCTCGGTCAACTCCAAAAAGCCCACCCCCAACATCCTGCCCTACTCGGCCACGAAGGGCGCGCTCGCCAACCTGACCATCGGCCTGGCCGGTCTTCTTGCCGAGAAAGGGATTCGTGTCAATGCGGTGTTGCCCGGCCCTATCTGGACACCCTTCATTCCCGCCGGCATGGCCGCGGAAGAAGTTGAGCAGTTTGGCAGCCAGACGCCGTTCGGTCGACCAGGTCAGCCAGCCGAGCTCGCTTCGGCTTACGTGATGCTCGCGGCAGATAGCGCCAGTTACACCTCCGGCGCACTGCTCACCATCTCCGGCGGCGCTGTCACCCTATAACGCCTTTGGCTCCCTCCTCCCCCAAGGACTCCAATGACTTCTCGCAACCAATACGACATGCAGAACCCGCTGACCCAGTTCCCGCAGCCCACCTACCCGGCGCAGGTTCAGACTCCGCCGGGCACCGTTCATAAGCTGACGCCTGCCGCCGAGCATGGGGAGAAGAGCTACGTGGGCCTGGGCCGCATGAAGAGCCGAAAGGCGCTTGTGACCGGCGCGGATTCCGGCATTGGACGTGCGGTAGCAATAGCGTTTGCTCGGGAAGGCGCAGATGTGGCACTGAACTACCTGCCCGAAGAGGAAGAAGATGCGGCCGAAGTGGTGGCGTTGATTGAAGCCGAAGGCCGCAAGGCGATCGCCATCCCTGGAGACCTTCAGGATGAGCAGTTCTGCAGTGACCTGGTGGAGAAGGCAGTCAAAGGTCTCGGCGGACTGGACGTGCTGGCCAACATCGCCGGTAAGCAGTTGGCCGTGGAAAAGATCGAGGATCTGACCACCGAACAGTTCGACGCCACTTTCCGCACCAACATCCATGCGTTGTTCTGGGTGTGCAAGGCCGCTCTGCCGCACCTGCCTGCCGGCGCCACCATCATTAACACAGCATCCATCCAAGCCTACCAGCCCTCTCCCAACCTGCTGGACTACGCCCCCACCAAGGCCGCTATCGTCAACTTCACCAAAGCCTTGGCGCAGCAGGTGGCCGAGCGCGGTATTCGCGTTAACGCCGTGGCTCCGGGCCCGGTCTGGACCCCGCTGCAGCCGGCCGGCGGACAGCCGCCGGAGGCCATCCCTGAGTTCGGCTCGAAGACCCCGCTCAAGCGGGCAGGCCAGCCGGTGGAAATGGCCCCAGCCTATGTGCTGCTGGCGACACAGGAATCGAGCTACATTACCGGTGAGGTCATCGGCGCCGCCGGCGGCATGCTGCTGCCGTGACCGCTGGGGCCGAAGATATCGACAACCTGCCTGTGGAGCGCGACGCGGACGGGTATGCCCCCATCCACTCTTACGCCGCCGTTGGCGATGGGCGGTCCAGCGCGCTCATCGCCCCAGATGGCAGCATTGACTGGTGGTGCGCCCCCTGCATGGACGCTCCACCCTTGCTCGACCGCCTGCTGGATGCCCCGGCTGGCGGTCGCTTTGTCTTGCAAGCCCGGGACGTTCAGCAGGTCCAGCGGCGCTATCGCGACCAAAGCAACGTGTTGGAAACCCTCGTCCACACCGCAACCGGCTTGGCCCGGCTGACCGAGTCGCTCAACAGCGGCCCGGCCGGACGGTTACCCTGGTCGGAGCTGGCCCGTCGACTGGAAGGCCTCGATGGAGAGATCACCTTTGACCTGCTTTACCAGCCTGGCACACGTGCCGGAACCTGCACGCCATGGATGAGCGACACTCCCAATGGGTGTGTTCATCACGCCGGCCCCGTAATGACAATGCTGCGCTATTCCGAACAGGTCAAGATCGATCACTGCGACGACCGCCAAGTGCGCGGCAGCCTTACCCTCCGTGCCGGCGAACGGGAAATCGTGGCACTGCTGGTCTCCCAGGACGAAGTGCTCCCCGTCCCGCCCCTGGAGGACATCGATACCCGTATCGATCGCTCCGACCGGGAGTGGCGTGAGTGGGTGGACGATTTGCACTGCCATGCAAGCCGCCACGCCGAGGTCATCCGCTCAGCGCTGGCTTTGAAGTTCCTGTGGTTCGCTCCGACCGGCGCCATTGCCGCAGCGGTAAGCGCCTCGCTGCCCGAACGCATCGGCGGGGACAAGAACTGGGACTACCGGTATGCCTGGGTGCGCGACGCGGCCTACGTGATCAAGACCTTCCTTCGCGTTGGCGCCCTGCCGGACGCCAAGGCCGGTTTCAGCTGGCTGATGACCACCATTGGCCGCCATCGCCCGGGCCTTGCTCCTTGCTACACGCTGCGCGGCGACCGCGTGGAGGATGAGCGCTACATTGATGTGCCCGGCTACCGTAGCAGCCAACCGGTGCGCATCGGCAACACCGCTACTGACCAGCTGCAGACGTGCGCCTATGGCGACGTGTTGGAAATGGCCAGCCGGATGATCGAAGCAGGCCACATCCTCGACCCCACAACTGCCCGGCTCTTGTTCGAACTGGCAGACGAGTGCGCCGACAGCTGGATGCGGAAAGACCACGGCTTCTGGGAGCTGGAAGACCCGCAGCACTACACGATGTCGAAAGTGGAGTGCTGGATGGCCCTGCGCCGGGCTTGCGAACTGGCCGAGCAGGGACACATCACCACCGCACGTCTGCCACGCTGGCAGCGCGAGAAGGAGCGCGTCCTGGAATGGATCGACGAGCATTGCTGGGACGGGGGCCGACAGAGCTACGTGATGCACGCCGGCAGTGACCAGCTGGATGCCAGCATAATGTTGGCGTCGCGCTTCGGGCTTGCCGAGGTGCGCCGGGAGCGATTCGTCTCCACGCGGGAGGCGATCCGGCGCGAGCTGTCGGATGAGAGCGGGGACCTGCTTTGGCGCTACAGCGGCATGCAGGAGTGCGAAGGCACGTTCATCAGCTGCGCGTTTTGGATGGTGGAAGCCTACGGCTTGTTGGGCGAGGCGGACGAAGCCACTCGGTTGTTCGAATCGTTGCTGGCCAAGGTCCAGAACGACGTGGGGCTGATGTCGGAGATGTGGGACCCGCGGGCAGAACAGGGGCTGGGCAACACGCCGCAGGGCCTGAGTCACTTGGCCCTGGTGCATGCCGCCTACGCTGTGGATGGAGAGTAATGTCGATGCCAGCGGGAAATCAGGTGAGTTTTAGGGGGAACATAGACAGCATCAAATCGCATTGAGTAGTAACCAGGCTGGTAGAGACTCACCGCGTCGCAGGCCGCCGGGGTCTCTTCAAGATGGGCCTCCGAGAACAGAAGCGCAGTAAGAGATCCTAGTGGGTTGGGGTTTTCGTGCGATCCCAAGCCCGCTTGGCGAAGCCCACAACCACCGCTGGCACACTGATCACAACGATCCCATACAGATAAGCCAAGTAGAAGGCAGCCGTTGCAATGTCGCCGTAAAGCGGGTGGTTGGCCTGCGTCCAGCCGATCCATGCGCAAATCGCGACGAGAACGATGCCCATGATTCCCCCCAGCAGCGCGCCTTTCAAGAAGCCCCCTTTCTTGAAGCAGGGATGACGGCCAGGCCGAAGATGCCACGCCCATACCTGCTGAGCACGGACATCGAGCACAAGGCAAAAGCACAAGAACACAAAGATCAGCACGCCGCCTGAGCAATAGACCAGCCCCAAAAGCGGATTGCTTTTGATGGCCTCTGCTCCGCCGGCCGAAAGAAGCAATCCCAA
>NZ_JAGXKC010000085.1:0-4919 GCF_019091045.1 Stenotrophomonas sp. GbtcB23
CAGCTCCCCGTTCCACCAGCTCGCATGCCGGTTCAGGTGCTGCAACGCGCGCAGATGGTCAATCACGCGTTGGTCGATGGAGTAGCGCTGCCGAAACTCCGCGCTGCATTGGAAATCTGGTCCGATCTCGATATTTCCCTCGGCGTTGAGCGCCGGGATGGTTGGGCCCGGCTTCTCGATCACCGCCAGCGCGAAGGGATGGGCACCGTCACTCTTCTCCAGCAGCCAGGCAACGCTTTCGTTGTAGGTGGAGGGGATGCAGAGCGAGCCGTCGATATAGACCAGCAGCGGTACCTTGCCCGTCGAAGAGGGGCGCTGCACGTGCACGGCCAGTAGGCTGCCGTCCACGCGCGGCACCGTCAGGAGATCTTGAAACACTGCATTCGCGGCTGCAGCCGGCAGGCCAACAAGTAGCGAAAGAAGCAACGCACCCATTCGACCCAGGAAGGCCGGCATTCCAGTATTCGGTTTCACGCTGCGGCTCACTCCTTGGGTCGATCAATGCGGAATATCAATCAGATCTCTCGGCGGGGACCTACCCAACAGAATCTTGATCTCAATGCCGGCCACCGCTTCAAGTTCAGCTTTCGCGGTCAGGTAGCGCTGCTCGTCTGTTCCACTCACCATGACTTCGATCAAACCAAGTTCCGGACGACCACTCAGGCCGGTCACATCCGGAAAAAACTCCAGAGCCCTGGCGCTTGCCCTGCTCATGATGTCGCTGAATTCCTGCGCCGTGTAAGGGTAGCCTTGCTCGAACTCAACCCTCACATCGGTCCCGCGTACTCTGATGAGCTGGACAGGCTCCGTTGCAGGCCCCTTCAAACCTACCACCAGGTGCTGGTAGGGCGTTGACTCGATCGAAATGAAGGCCATCCTCTCTCGATATCGCTCCCGTAGGTCCTGGACATGTGGCATAAGCTCTGACTCGATCAGCAGCCGCTCCCTGGCAACTTCAAGGGAAACGCCGTTGGCCTCCATGTAAGCGCTTGCCTCAACGTCGGGCACATCGTTACCCAGCACCGGAGCACTGCGCGGCATCCCACCCGGCGCTCTGGAGGGTTCAGCGCTGCTCCGTGCATTGGCCGCTGGAGCCGGATTGCCCTCTTCAACCCGCTGGTCCTGCTTGCCACCACAGGCCGAACCCAGCGCAATCGCCGCGAGAACGAATGCCCGCCGCAGGTTCGGTCCGATGCCGTGCCACGCCATCATTCCCCTCCGTCAAGCGCATCCAGTGGGCGCTTATGCGGCTCTTCGATGATCCGCTTGTTGAGAATGCGCACCGTGCCGACCATCAGCAGCCGCATGTCGCGAACGATGTAGTCAGCAAGCGCGTCATCACTGATGTCGTCGCCTTCGATATCCAGCCGGAACTCCTGGCCCTGAATACCACCACCGTTGCTGAACTCGATTTCGAAATCAAAGCAGACACGCTTTTCCATTCAAGCCTTCCGATCCATGCGGCCGAGGTCTGCCGGATTCTCGCACGACACCCCGGCCAGGGCGACCGTCGAATTGCCGCCCGCACTCGCACGCAGGTCACTTCGACTTCACCACTGCGCAACGACCCCGGCGGTAGGTTTCCTGCGCCTACACCGCCTCTGGCAGGGCGCAAAACACTTCAGGAATCAACCATGCGTACATGCATCGTTCTGGGTCTGTCGCTGTTGGTCGCCGCCCCTGCATGGGCCGCCGACGTCACCTGTGCATCCAAGGGTCGTGGTCGAACCGAGTGCCCCATGGACACCCAGGGGGATGTGCAGGTCAAGCGGCAGTTGAGCAAATCGCCCTGCACCGAAGGGGTGACCTGGGGCTTGAGCAAGCATGCCGTGTGGGTCGAACAGGGCTGCCGTGCCGTGTTCACGAATGCCTCGGATAGCGCTGCCGCAGCTCCCGCCGCCAGCGGGGGGCTGCCGTTGTTCAACGCCACCTGCCCCGGCGGCCTGGATGTCCATGGCGACCAGGGCGGTCCGGTGTACGTCAACGGCAAGGAGGCCACGTTGAAGAAGTCCAATGACAACTACTACGAAGCCAAGGACGCTGCCACGGGTACGGTCATCTCGCTGAGTAAAAACCCGGACGGATCGCTGTCGGTGTCCTACACCGGCCGCAAGGGTGCCAACGGCATCTGCCAGCTGCGGTGACCCGCGAACCTCACGCTTTGCGGGCGGACAGCAGGATGACCACGAACACCGGCAGTGGCGAGAGCATCATGATGATGCCCAGCCCGATGTTGGCGCCGCCGCCGGTGTTCATCCATCCATCGGCGTAGTACCAGCCCCACAACACAAGCGACGCCAGCAGGCCGGCGATGAAGCCTCGGCGCACGCGTGGTGGGCGGCGAACAACTACCCAGAGAGAGAACAAGGCGAACGGTGCCAGGGCCAGAGCCGTGCGCACCCAGCGTGGCTGCAGCTCTGGCCCCATTCCAAACGTGCGTGAGCGCAGTGAATCGAGTACCCACTCAACGCCCCACACAATGGTGAGCGCGTAGACCACGGAAACCAGCAGCAGCGCTGCGCCGGAAATCCTTCTGGTATCAGACGGCATGGATGTCTCTCTGGATACATGCGGCAGCATGCGATTCCAATGAAAGCACAGGCCGAAGTCTGCTCGCCACCCGCGATGTAACTGCCCCTCGTTCAGCCATCGGTGGAGCGGGTAACGCTCTCCCAGCGCACGAGGTCATCCAGAGCAGTCATGTGCTTCTCGCGAACCAGGGCCAGGGCATCGCTGCCAAGCAGCAGGTGCGCGGGAGGCGCTTCGCTGTCCATCAGGGCCAACATGGCCTGCGCGGCCTTCCGTGGGTCGCCGAGCTGCTTTCCACTGACCTCCTGCCGACGCTGGCGGATCGGGTCGAACACCGCGTCATAGTCGCTCAGGGTGCGCGGTGAGCGCACCATGGAGCGGCCTGCCCAATCGGTCCGGAAGGAGCCCGGCGCCACCGCCGTCACATGGATCCCCAGGTCACGGACTTCCTTGCCCACCGCTTCGCTGAGGCCCTCCAGCGCGAACTTGCTTCCACAGTAATAGGCAATGCCCGGCATGGTGATGATGCCGCCCATCGAGGTGATGTTGAGGATCCGCCCCGCGCGGCGGGCACGCATTCCGGGCAGGACGGCCCGCATCATCGCCACGGCGCCAAACACGTTGACGTCGAACTGCCGGCGCATCTCCGCCAGCGGAGACTCCTCCATTACGCCCTCATGACCATAGCCAGCGTTGTTGACCAGCACATCGATCGGCCCCAGCTCCGCCTCCACCGTGCCGACGGCCGTGCCGATGGCCGCCTCATCGGTGACGTCCAGTAGCCGTGCATGCGCACGCCCGGGCGCCAGCGCCTCGAACGCCGCGATGCCGTCAGCCTGGCGCAGCGTGCCAACCACCTCATGGCCAGCGGCCAGGGCTTCGCGGGCGAGCGCAAGGCCGAAGCCGCTGCTCACACCGGTAATCAGAATTCGCTTGGGGTGCGTCATGGGGTGCTCCATCAGGGGATGGGGTGCACAATAGTCCCACCACCCGGTCTCGCTAAGGCGAAATTCGCTCAGATTATTGCCTGATCCTATGAACACCGCCAATGCCACCGCCCGCTCCCGACCGGCCAGCCCCCTGCCGCTGGCACCGCTCGTGCGCGCGCTGGCACCGGTGGAGGGCTACAACCTGACCGCCCTGCCCAGCGTGCGGGTGCTCCGCTCCGACCGCCCACTTTCGAGAACCCCGGTGCTGTACGACCCGGGCATCGTGATCGTCTGCCAAGGCCGCAAGCGCGGCTACTTCGGCCACCGCACGTACGTGTATGACGCCAACCAGTACCTGGCCGTGTCCGTGCCGGTGCCGTTCACCATGGAAACGGATGCGTCGGCGGAATCCCCGCTGCTGGCGCTGTACCTGCACCTGGATTTTCCGCTTGCGGCCGAGCTGATGCTGGAGATTGACCGCCACGGCATCAGCTCAGACGTGGCACAACCGCAGAGCATGATGTCCAGCCCATTGGATGACGTAATGCAGCTCACCTTGGAGCGTCTGCTCCGCGCGCTTGCCGATCCCGTGGAATCGATCCTGTTCGGCCCCCAGCTGCTCCGTGAGCTGTACTACCGCGTGCTCACCGGCCCGCAAGGGGCCGTGCTGCGCGCGGCACTCTCCCAACAGGGAAGGTTCGGAAAGATTGCCAAGGCGCTTGAACGCATCCACTCGGACTACGACCAAGCGCTGGATGTCGCACGGTTGGCCCAGAGCGCCGGAATGAGCACGCCCTCATTCCACAGTCACTTCAAGGCGGTGACCTGCACCTCGCCCATGCAGTACCTGAAATCAACGCGCCTTCATCAGGCACGCCTGCTCATGGTGCGTGAGGGCATGACGGCTGCTGCAGCGTGCCATGCGGTAGGTTTCGAAAGCACCTCGCAGTTCAGCCGCGAGTTCAAGCGGCTGTTCGGGCTGACACCTGCAAAGGAAGCACAGCGCATGCGCGAGAGCTTCGCCATTCCGCAGGCATGGCCCGGCGCAAGCTATGTTTCATCCCACTGACGGAGAGCGCCTGGAGGCCATCCGCCGCTTCATTTGAAGGCCAATGTAAGGCTGCACAGCGAAGTGCGTCCCGTTGTACCCATCAAGGCGGCGGCCACCCGAGATGTCGGTTGTTTGGATGAAGTCTTTCGATGGGTCGACGCCTTTGACTTCTTCAATCCGTATGAAATAGACGACAGACAACAGCTTGGCAAGTGCCTTTCTGGCAGCGCCTGCATCGTAAACACGTAGAGTCAGTTCCGAGGTCTTGATATCCGTACCACCTTCAAACTTGATTCCTGCAGCTGCCAGTTGGGCCGCCATCTCCTGTTGCGTTGCCAGCAGGAACTGAAGTGATCGCGGTGCCGACTGGGCAACGTAACGAGGATCCTTTGTGTAGCGGGCAAGTTGAG
>NZ_JAGXKC010000086.1:0-4836 GCF_019091045.1 Stenotrophomonas sp. GbtcB23
CCCTCGTTAAAGGCAGGAATGACGATTGCTACGTTTGAATAGTGCCGCGCCATGGGACTCATGTGTTCTTATCGATCCGTTGCCTGAATACGAGCTGGGAGAAAATCAGGTAGTTCCAGGCAGCAATGACCACCATCACCACCAGCTTGGCGAGGTAGTGATTCACCTGGAGCGGTCCCACCAGTAGTCCAATTGCAAGATTGCCGGCAACCAGATTTACGGCCGCGACGAGGCCGTACTTTAGCAGCTCCCCCGAGAATGCGCCGCTGCTGCGGAACACCCAGCCTCGGTTGAGCAGGAAGCTGACCACGAACCCGCAGAAGAAGCTCACTGACTGGCTGGCGAACAACCAAGCCGCGCCCAGCAGCCAGTGGAGCGCTACGAAGGCGGCGTACTCTACCGCTGCGGCGGAGCCTCCTGAGACAAGAAAGCGAAACAGTCTTGCTGACATGGGAATACCGTGGTGTGGATTGAAAAGAACGAAAGGGGCACCCTGGGTGCCCCTTTCTTCAGCTTGCAACCGAGCGAACGTCAGCCGAGCGCGGATTCAAGCTCCGGCAGCAGGGTAAATAGATCCCCCACCAGCCCGATATCGGCAATCTCGAAGATCGGCGAATCGGGGTCCTTGTTGATGGCCACGATGGTGCCGGCGTCCTTGATCCCGGTCAGGTGCTGAATGGCGCCGCTGATGCCCACGGCCACGTACAGCTCCGGGGCGATGATCTTGCCGGTCTGGCCCACCTGCAGGTCGCTGGGCACATAGCCGGCGTCCACGGCGGCGCGCGAGGCACCCACGGCGGCACCCAGCTTGTCGGCCAGCTGGAAGATCACCTTGAAGTTCTCTTCCGATCCCACGCCACGGCCGCCGGAGACCACGCGCTTGGCACTCTGCAGGTCGGGGCGGTCGGTTGCACCGGCGGCCAGGCCGATGAAGCGGGTGTGCGAGGGCAGGGCGGCGTCCACGCTGGCGGCTTCGACCGGGGCGCTGCCGCCCTGCGCTGCTTCCGGCCAGGAGGCGGCACGCACGGTGGCGACCACGATCTGGTCGGCCGGCACGTCCACGGTGATGATCGCGTTGCCCGCGTAGATCGGGCGCTTGAAGCTGTGGCTGCCTTCCACGGTCATCAGGTCGGAGACCTGGTTCACGCCCAGCAGGGCGGCCACGCAGGGCATCAGGTCCTTGCCGAAGGTGGTCGAGGGGCCGAAGACGTGGGTATAGCCCTTGGCCAGCTGCGCGATCTGCGGCGCCAGCACCTGGGCCAGGGCCTGGGCGTTAGCCGCATTGGCAACGGTCAGGACCTTGGTCACGCCGGCCAGTTCTGCGGCCTGGGCGGCCACGGCCGCCGGGTCGGCAGCCAGCACCAGCACGTCGATGCTGGCGCCGCTGATGGCGGCTGCCGCGCTCACGGTCTTGGCGGTGGCGGCGTTGAGCTTGCCGTCATGGTGTTCGGCAACAACGAGGATCTTGGTCATTACAGCAACCCCTTCTGCTTGAGTGCGGCAACCAGTTCGGCCGCGTCCTTGACCATCACGCCCTTGCTGCGCTTGGACGGCGCGGCGTACTGGGTGGTCTTGAAGGTGTCGGCGGCTTCAACCCCGAGGTCGGCGAGTTGCAGCGTTTCCAGCGGCTTGGCCTTGGCCTTCATGATGTCCGGCAGTTTGATGAAGCGCGGTTCGTTCAGGCGCAGGTCGGTGGTGACCACGGCCGGCAGGTCCACTTCCAGCGTTTCCAGGCCGGCGTCGACCTCGCGGGTCACCGTGGCCTTGCCATCGGCGATCTCCAGCTTGCTGGCGAAGGTCGCCTGCGGGCGGCCCCACAGCGTGGCCAGCATCTGGCCGGTCTGGTTCGCGTCGTCGTCGATGGCCTGCTTGCCCAGGATGACCAGGTCCGGCTGTTCCTTCTCGACCAGCTTGAGCAGGGTGCGCGCGGCGGTCAGCGGCTGGATGGCCTGGTCGGTGATCACGTGAATGGCGCGGTTGGCGCCCATGGCCAGGCCGTTGCGTAGGTGCGCCTGGGCATCGGCCGGGGCGATGGTGGCGACCACGACCTCGGTGGCGATGCCCTTGTCGCGCAGGCGCAGGGCTTCTTCCAGGGCGATTTCGTCAAAGGGGTTGGGGGACAGCTTGACGCCGTCAGTGACCACGCCGGAACCGTCCGGCTTGACCTGAATGCGGACGTTGTAGTCCACCACGCGCTTGTACGCGACGAGGATTTTCATCTGGTGCAGGGTCCTTCAATAGCGGGGAACGTCCGGCTGCAGGGTGCGGCAACCGGTTCGGGGGTGGGATCGCGATTCTAACTGGCTTGAGCCGACCATGCGAATGCGTATGGACCCCTCCCGCGTGCTGCGCTGCGGCACACGGTAGCGACTGTTTACCCGCGGGCGACTCAACTTGAAGCCCCCGGTTGTATCCTTTGATGCTGAACCGGGGCCGCAGAACCGCCCCGCACGGCTTTTTAACAGGAGTACGGGTAGTGCCCACTTGGCTTGTCACCGGCGGCGCCGGATTCATTGGCGGTAATTTCGTGCTGGAGGCCGCAGCCCGGGGGGTGCGCGTAATCAACCTTGACGCGCTGACCTACGCTGGCAACCTCACCACGCTGGCCTCGCTGGATGGGAATCCCGATCATCTCTTCTTCAAGGGCGACATTGGCGACACCGTACTGGTCCGGCAGCTGCTGGACCAGTACAGGCCCGATGCGGTGGTGAACTTCGCAGCCGAGAGCCACGTGGACCGCTCGATCGATGGCCCCGCGGCCTTCATTCAGACCAACGTCGTGGCAACGCTGGGGTTGCTGGAGGCGGTGCGTGACCATTGGAAGGTGCTCGGCAAAGATAGGGGGCGGGATTTCCGCTTCCTGCATGTGTCCACCGACGAGGTGTACGGCACGCTGGGCGAAACCGGCAAGTTCAGCGAAACCACTCCGTACTCCCCCAACTCTCCGTACTCGGCTTCGAAGGCCGCCTCAGACCATTTGGTGCGTGCGTTTCACCACACCTACGGCTTGCCGGTGCTGACCACCAACTGTTCCAACAACTACGGCCCGTTCCATTTCCCGGAAAAGCTCATTCCGCTGGTGATCGCCAAGGCGCTGGCCGGTGAGCCGCTGCCGGTCTATGGCGACGGGAAGCAGGTCCGTGACTGGCTGTTCGTATCCGATCACTGCGAAGCGATCCGTACCGTGCTGGCCAAGGGCCAGGTCGGAGAAACGTACAACGTGGGTGGCAATTCCGAGAAGCAGAACATTGAGGTGGTGCATGCCATCTGTGCACTGCTAGATGCGCGCCGTCCGCGTGAAGATGGACAGCCGCGCAGCAGCCAGATCACGTACGTGGCCGACCGTCCGGGCCATGACCGGCGCTACGCGATCGACGCCTCCAAGTTGAAGGAACAGCTGGGCTGGGAGCCGAAATACACGTTCGAGCAGGGCATTCGCGTCACGGTTGACTGGTACTTGGAGAACCAGGAATGGGTCAATGGCGTTCTCGACGGCAGCTACCGGCTGCAGCGCATCGGTACCTCTGTCTGAATAAGGAAAGCACACATGACCCAGCGTAAAGGCATCATTCTCGCCGGTGGTTCGGGCACCCGCCTGTATCCGATCACCAAAGGCGTCAGCAAGCAGCTGCTTCCGGTGTACGACAAGCCGATGATCTACTACCCGCTCAGCGTGTTGATGCTGGCAGGAATCCGCGACGTACTGATCATCAATACGCCCCATGAGCAGGTGCTTTTCCGGGAGCTGTTGGGTGATGGTTCGCAGTGGGGCATGAACATCCAATACGCCGTGCAGCCCAATCCAGATGGCCTTGCACAGGCCTACCTGATCGGGAAGGAGTTCGTCGATGGCAAGCCCAGCTGTCTGGTGCTCGGGGACAACATCTTTCATGGCCACGGCTTGGGAGACGTATTGCGCAACGCAGATGCGAGGGACGCAGGGGCTACGGTGTTTGGCTATTGGGTGAACGACCCGCAGCGATATGGCGTGGCCGAGTTCGACAAGGACGGGAAGGTCGTCGACCTGGTTGAGAAGCCGCAGGAACCGCGCTCCAACTACGCTGTCACCGGTCTTTATTTCTATGATGGAAATGCGAGCAGGTACGCAGCGGAACTGCGACCTTCCGCGCGCGGCGAACTCGAGATCACCGATCTAAACCACCATTATCTGCGCGATGGTCAGTTGAATCTGGAGCCTTTGGGCCGCGGGTTCGCCTGGCTGGACACCGGCACCCACCAATCGCTCCTTGAGGCGTCCAACTTCATCGAAACCATCCAGACCCGCCAGGGGCTTCAGGTGTGTTGTCCCGAGGAGATCGCGTTCGGGCAGGGGTGGATCAATGTAGAGCAGCTGGAGGCATTGGCAGCGCCACTGCTGAAGAATGCCTACGGTCAGTATCTGCAGAAGCTGGCTCTTCGTGGAATGGTCCCATGAAAATCATCGAGACACAGTTGCCGGGATGCGTTGTGATTGAGCCGGCAGTCTTCGGCGATGCCCGCGGATCCTTCTTCGAAACATGGAACGCGGAGCGATTTGCGGCCCACGGTCTGCCAAGCCGTTTCGTCCAGAGTAACGTATCTACTTCCGTGAAAGGGGTGCTGCGTGGGCTGCATTACCAATGGCCTCGGCCACAGGGAAAGCTGGTAACCGTGCTGGCTGGGGAGGTATATGACGTGGCGGTGGACATCCGTCGCGGTTCACCGACGTTTGGCCGCTGGGAGGCCGTGGTGCTTTCCGAGGACAACAGGCGGCAATTCTGGATACCGGAGGGGTTTGCACACGGCTTTGCCGTTCTTTCCGATCGCGCGGTGTTCAGCTACCTGTGCACCAACCTC
>NZ_JAGXKC010000087.1:0-4815 GCF_019091045.1 Stenotrophomonas sp. GbtcB23
CACCTGGCCCCCACCCTGCCCGGCACCGCTGCCGACGATGGCTGTGGTCACCGCATCCAGCGCCCGGCTGTATGAGCCGCCCGTAGTCCACTTCTGCGCGTCCCTGTAGTCTTCTCGGGTGGACAGGATCTCTCGTTGCGCTTCCGGGCTCTCCGCAGCGAACTTGTCCCTGTCCGCATCGCTCGGCAGGGACGCCAGGTACGCGTCAGTTGCAGCTTTGGTCTTGGCTGCGGCAACATCCCCCGCGATCTGTTTGCTGGTGGACACCACCGTCCCCGCAGCCGACGACATCGCCTGCTGCTCCTGCATCAGCTTCTGTAAATCGGGCAGAGTGCTGATCGCCTCATGTGCCTTGCTGGCATCCGTATTGACGCCCAGCTCTTCAGCCGTGACCTTTTTTCCACCGATGGTGATGTTGCCCTCGGTCAGGGTCGCGTAGGTCGTGGAGCTGTCGCTGCCGCTGCTGGTCATCGGCACGCCACCACTGAAGTTGGTGCCGTCCGCGTTGCCAAACTTGCCACCGGCCACGTTGGTGCCGATGTCCTTCAACTGACCGGCGGCGTTCTTGTCGGCGCCTTCACCGGTGCCCTTGTTCCCGAACCCCCCGCTGATGCTTGCCGAGCTGGCCCGGTAGTCCATCTCGTTCTTGAGGTCAGTGAAGGTCAAGCTCTGCGCGGTCAGCTCGCTGTTGGCGGCATTGGTGCTGGCAATGGCGCCGCCCACCAGGTTCACGTGTCCGGCGTCTACGTGGTAGCCGCCATCGCCCGCGAACAGCCCGGATTGCTGGCCAACGCCCTTGTAGCTGCCGTTGGCTTTGCCCGCACTGGCATAGCCGCTGGCATCCCACGCGGTGCCGACCGACACCTGCACGCGCCCGCCCACCTGGCTGTCCTTGGACATGCTTTCGGCAACGTCCTGCAGCGATTCAATGGTGAGCGTGCCGCCGGTCTTGACGTCGATCCGGTCGGCGGTTGCCGTGGCGCCGCGCAGGGTGGTGTCACCCTCGGCCTTGAGCGAGATGTTCTGGCCGGTCAGGGTGGTGTTCTGCCAGGTGCTGCTGTCGGCGTTGGACTTGCTGCTGCCCACGCTGGCTTCGGCGTACACGTACACGCCGGTCTGCGCGCCGACCGATACGCCCACGCCTACTTCGGCACCTGCGTTGTTGCTCCTGCTCTTGTCCTGCAGGTGCGCCTTGCCTGCTTCGAGCAGGATATCGCCGGCCGAATCCAGCGCCAGCGTGTTGCCGGCGCTGAGGTTGCCCTGCACCACGTGGATGTCGCCGCTGGTGCTGGTCAGGTTGACGTTGCCGCCGCCCTGGATGGTGGAGCCACGCGAAACGGTGCTGCTGCCCTCGGCACTGCTGCTGGAGGACTTGAAGCCGATGCCCGCTTCGGCACTGAACAGCGAGCCGCTGCCAGCGCCGCCGGCGGCCGCCGAGATTGCGCTGGCCGCCTGGTAGGCATTGGCACCGGCCGCCATGCCCTGCATGGCCTGCAGGCGCCCGTCCGACTGGCGCGCCGAATCCACGTTGTTGATCAGGTCGATGAAGGGCGACTTGATCCGCGCGAACACGCCGATCTTCAGGTCCTTGTCGCTCTGCGAGTTATGGCCGCTCTCATCTGCGGTGAGCAGCTCGATCTCGGCGGCAGTGATGTTCACGTCCTGCGCGGCCACCACGTTGCTGGCGATCTGGGTGTACTTGCCGCCTGCACCCAGGTTGACGTTGCCGCCCAGGCTGCCGATGGTGCTGGCGACCTGCGAGACCATGCCGCTGTCGTCCTCGTGCTGCTGGCGGTGCCAGCCGGCGAACTTCTCGGTGTCGGAGATCTGCACAGTGCCGATGGCCTTGCTGTCGGCAGTGTTGGCGTTGCTCACCGTGTCTTGGCCGCTCTGCACGGTGAGGTTGCCGGCGGCGCGAATGGTGACGTCCTTCTCGGCGGCGATGTTGGCCGCGGTCAGGGTGATGTCGCCTTCGGTAGTGGCCATGCGCACGCCACCTCCCACCGACAGCTGGGTGCCGGTGATGGTGTCGCTCTGGCCGGTGCCGTCGCTGCGCGAGTTGTTGGTGCCGAACGGCAGGCCGCTGGTGTTGTTGGCGAAGCCCCAGCCCTTGCCGGCACTCTGGCTGGTGCTGGATTCGGTGTTGTGGGCCACGTCGAACACGATGTCCTTGGTGGCCAGCAACAGCGCGTCGCCTTCTGCCGAGAGCTGCGCGCCCTGGCTGGTGATCGATCCGCCATTGGCGATCAGGGTCATGTCGCCGCCCGCACTCAGCTGGGCCACGCGGGCGTCGCTGGTGGAGTGGGTCTGGTTGCCGCTGGAGCGCTGGCTCCCGCCGGTGACCACCACCGAGGTGGTGGCCGCCCGCACGCCGGAGGCGGTGCCTTCGGCATTGCGGGTGATGTCGCCCATGATCGAACCACTGTCGGCCATGCCGTCGGTGGTGGAATCGCGGGCACTGCGGTAGGCCTTGGTGGGGTCGTAGGTGACGCCCATCGAGAAGCCGCTGGACTTGCTGGACTGGCTGTTCTGGGTGTCCAGCGTATCCTGGCGCGCCACCAGGTTGATGTCCTTGCCGATCAAGGTCAGGTCCTGCCCGGCGGCCACGTCGGAGGCGGCGATGGTGAGCTGGTTGCCTGCGTTGAGCTGCACGTTGCCGTCCATCGAGCCCACTGCCGACCCCACCTGGGTGGTGGACTGGCTGGCACTCTCGTTGTTGGACCTGGCGCTGCTGTACCCCACCGAGGCCACGCCATTGGCGAAGCCACCGGTAATGCCCGACTTCTTCTGGCTGAAGCTGCTGGCTTCGCTCAGGGTGTCCTGCGCGGATTCGATGGTGATGTTGTTCACCGCCGCAATGCGCAGGTCGTTGTCGGCCAGCACGGTGGAGCCGGTGATGGAGACGTCGTTGCCCGCGATGATGTCCACCGACTTGCCGCCGACGCTGGAGCCGACCGCGTAGCTGGCCGCGCTCTGCTCGTGGGTGGTGGTGGTGGTGCTGGAAAGCGTCTTCTTCTTGCGGGTGGTTTCATCCACCACCAGGTCGTGGGTTTCCTGGGCGGTGGTCAGGGCGACGTTGCGGCCGGCCGAAAGCACCACGCCACCGTCGCTGCTGTCCACGGTGGTGGACTGCAGCGTGAGGTCGCGCCCGGCCTGCAGGGCAACGCCTTCGCCGCCGCTGAGCTGGTTGCCCAGCACCCAACCGCTGGCGGCAGTCACCTCGCGCGAGTGGTTCCGGCTCTTTGCCCCGCTCTCGAAGGTCTGGGTGTCGACCACGGCGACGCTGTTGATGTCACGGCCGGCCTGGGCGACCAAGGCATTGGCGGCCGAGACATTGGCGGCCGCCAGGTTCAGGTCACGGCCCGCGTTCAACACCACGTCGCCGGCGCCGGTGATGGTGGTGCCGGTGTGGGTGAGCTGGCTCTGGTTGCTGAAGTTGCGGGCGTCGTGAGTGAGCGACACGCTCCGTTGCTCGGCGACCGAGGTCAGGTTGATGTCACCCCCGGCCACGATGGCGGTGAGGCCGTCGGCACCGGCGTTGGCCAGCTGGGCGGCGCGCAGTTCCACGTTGCCGCCGGCGTTGACGCTCAGCACGCCGGCACCGTCGGTGTTGGTCACGTACAGGCCAGCCACGCGATCCAGGGTGGTGGTGCGCTGGGTCAGCAGGTCGCCGTTGTCCTGCCATTCGCGGGTGGTGGAGGCCACGGTGATGTCACCGCCAGCCTTGAGCGCCAGTACGTCGGTGGCGGTGACGGTGCTGCCGATGATGTCGATGTTGCCGCTGGCCTTCAGGCCCACCTGCTGGCCACTGATCTGCCCGCCACCGATGTTGCGGATGTTGCCGGCGTCGATGCTGACCAGCTGGCGCCCGGCGATGGAGCCGTTGCTGACCAGGTCGCCACGCAGCTTGATGTCCACGTCGGCACCGGCCAGCAGTGCCCCGTTGTGGTCGAGGTCACCCGGCATCACGCGCAGGTAGACCTGGGGCACCAGCGCGCGGGTGACCGAGCCATCGGCCAGGGTCACGTCCTGCTCCACCAGCCACACGATGTCGCTGGTGAGCTGTGCCATCTGCTCGGCGGTCAGGGCCACGCCCGGACGCAGGCCCCATTCGCCGGCCACGGTGGCGCCGGCTTCCAGCAGCGCGCGGTACTGGTCTTCATCGCTGGCGTAGCCATCGAGGAAGCGGCGGCCGGTGAGTTCACCGATCTGTTCGCGCACCAGCTTCTGCTCGTAGAAACCGTCGCCCAGGCGCTTCTGGGTCTGCGACGGCTCGTAGCCGGCGCGCTGCAGCAGGTAATCGGAACTGAGCCAGCTGCGATAGTTGGCGAATTTCGGATCGGTTTCGACCAAGTAGGTGCCGCGGTTGGCGTCCACGTTGAACAGGCTGGCGCTGGGGGCGCTGGCGTTCGGTGCGGTGGTCACCACCAGGTGCGGATCGTTGCCGGCGGCGGCCACGGCCTGCTTGCGGTCGAGTGCAGCGTTGGCGCCACTGCCGGCATGGTTGCCGCCCTGCGCGGCCGTCGGGCCGGTGGCGGTGGCCTGTCCGGCCTGGACGGCACTGATGTCCTGCACGCCGCTGCCGCCCGGCCCTGCCGAGCCGACCTGGCCTGGTCCCTGCGCGGTGGCGGTGTCGGCCAACTGCGCGTGGGCATTGCCCGGGCCCTGCACGGCGGTGCCGTTCTGGCCCTGCGCTGCGGCGGCGGCATTCGGGCCCTGCGCGGAGACCGGTCCCGCGCCCTGCCCGGCACTCTGTCCCGGTCCCTGTACCGCGCCGGCACCGGGGCCTACCGAACCCGCACCGGGCCCGCCGGT